>NZ_JBEYVX010000047.1:0-45321 GCF_040644195.1 Streptomyces sp. NPDC047014
AGTGCGGGAACGACTCGAACTGCGTCCACTGGTTGTAGACCGTGCGCACCGGAACGTCGACCTCGACGGACTCTTCGACCTGCGACATGCTGGCATCCTTCCTCTGCGCCGGCGAGGCCGTGTGCCCGGCCGTGCGGGGAATCCCTTCCCCTGCCCGCCCCTGTGCCCGCGATCTTCCGCCCGATGCCCCCGAACAGACGCAGCGGGCCCATGCCGCCCGCCTTCCCGCCACTGGAGGGCTGAAAAGGGTTCGGCACTGCCGCTCACCACGCCGGGTGACGGGCTGCGGCGAGGGCGAGGGCATCGCGGTCAGGGGCGCCGCCAGGCGTCGCTCTCCAGGTGGGAGCCGGCCATCGGGCCCATGCGCAGCATGCCGCCGTCGACGGCCCAGGAGGCGCCGGTGACGTACGAGGAGTCGCGCCCCGCGAGGAACGCCACCACTGCGGCGACCTCACGGGCGTCACCGGGCCGGCCCAGCGGCACGCCCGGCCTCGGCGTTCTGCGGACGTCGTTGTCCTCCTGGCCTGTCATCGGGGTGCCGATCTCCCCAGGGGCCACCGAGTTCACCGTGATCCCGTGCTCGGCGAGTTCGAGGGCCATCACCTGGGTCAGCAGTCCCAGGCCCCCCTTGGCCGCGCAGTACGGAGCCGCCCCGACGCGCGGCTGGTGCTCGTGCACGGAGGTTATGTTGACGATACGGCCCCCCTCACCCTGCGCAATCATCCGCCGGGCGGCGCGCTGGGAGCAGAGGAAGGGGCCGACGAGGTCGACGTCCAAGACCTCGCGGACGGTGGCCAGGCCGAGGTCCAGGAAGGGGGTGGCGGTACCGGTCCCCGCATTGTTGACCAGGACGTCGATCCGGCCAAGGTCCTCGGCGATGCGGTCGATTACGTCCGCCGCGCGCGGCAGGTCGGTCAGATCGAGGCGGGCCACGTGAGCCCGCCTGCCGTGGGCGCGTACCTCCTCGGCGGTCTGCCGGGCCCCCGCCTCGTCGGTGTGCCAGGTGATCCCGATGTCCATCCCGTCGGCGGCCAGCCGTACGGCGACCGCCCTGCCGATACCGGAATCCGCGCCGGTGACGACGGCGCCGGGAGTCGGGGCGGGGGTGGGGCTGGCTGCATCCGGATGTGGCATGGTCGCACCGCCTTTCTGGCGGGGCCGCTGCCGCGGCCCGCTTGCAGGCCGCTACCCATCCGGGCACCGGTCATGTCCAGCCCCGGTCTGCCGGGCCGCGCGGCTCCGGGGGAGGAGCCGCGCGGCCCGGCAGACGTGGGTCAGGGGGTGAAGAGGACCTTGACGGCGCCGTCCTGCTTCTTCTGGAACATCGCGTAGGCGTCGGGCGCCTGGTCCAGGGGAAGACGGTGCGTGGCGAAGTCGTCGACGCCCAGGGGGTCGCCGTCGCTCAGAAGAGGAAGGATGTCGTCGACCCAGCGCCAGACGTTCGCCTGCCCCATGCGGAGCTGCAATTGCTTGTCGAACATCGTCAGCAGGGGCAGCGGATCGGCCGCGCCGCCGTAGACACCGGAAACCGATACGGTGCCGCCGCGACGGACAAGGTCGATGGCGGTGGTCAGTGCCGCGAGGCGGTCGATCCCGGCGCGCTTCATCATCGCTCCGGCCAGGGCATCCGGCAGCATGGTGGTCAGGCCCTGGGCCGCGGCGGCAGCCCGGCTGCCGTGCGCTTCCATGCCCACCGCATCGATGACCGCGTCCGGGCCCCGGCCGTGGGTGAGATCCCGGACGGCGTCGACCAGCCCCTCGCCGCACGTGCTGAGGTCCAAGGTGTGGAAGCCGCGTCCGCGGGCTCGCTCCAGCCGCTCAGGAACCATGTCGATGCCGATGACTGTGCCGACCCCGCGGTGGGCGGCGATCCGGCAGCTCATGTCTCCGATCGGGCCCAGGCCGAGAACGGCAACGCTGCCGCCCCGGGGAATGGACGCGTACTCCACTGCCTGCCAGGCCGTCGGAAGAACGTCGGACAGGTAGACGAAACGCTCGTCGGACGGGCCCTCCGGGACCCGGATCGGCAGCGAATTCCCGAAGGGAACGCGCAGGTACTCGGCCTGGCCGCCTGGAATCTGGCCGTAGAGCTTCGTGTAGCCGAAGAGGGAGGCACCGGTGCCGTGCTCGTGGACCTGCGTGGTCTCGCACTGTGACTGCAGCCCCTGTTTGCACATGAAGCACGTGTTGCAGGAGACATTGAACGGGATCACCACCCGGTCACCCGGCTTGAGTGCGGTGACCTCCGGGCCCACCTCCGCGACGATGCCCATGGGCTCGTGGCCGAGGATGTCTCCCGGGTCGAGGAACGCCCCCAGAACCTCGTACAGGTGCAGATCGGAGCCGCACAGGCCGGTGGTCGTGATCTTGACGATGACGTCATCGGGGTCACGAATCACGGGATCGGGCACGGTGTCCACGCGTACATCCCGCTTGCCGTGCCAGGTCAGAGCCTTCATGACGCCTCCTTGCGTACGGTGCATCTGCACTTTTCCGACTTGCCCCCGTTGCTCACCCTGCGCGTGCCCCCGACTCGACCGGCGAATCGGGGGGCCCGAGATCCGGTAACGAGGGACGGGAGGCGTGGCGAGACCCTGCTCAGTCGCGGGTGGCGGTCGGCACCTGCGAGCAGAGGGACCGGGCTACCTCCACGTCGAGGGCCCGGTGCTGGAGGTGAGCATGGCGGCTGTGGCCGTGGCCGCCCCCAGCTCGCAGGCGCTGACGGGGTCCTCGCCGACGGCCAGCCGCGTGGTGAGGGCGGCGACCATGCTGTCTTCCCCCCCGCGTCGCTCATGGTCTCATCGGGCAGTGGCGGCGCGTGGAGCTCGGTGTGGCCGTCAGGAACACGCTCTCCGGGAGCGCTCAAGGGCGACGTCCCCGCGGTCGCTCCGGGCCGCGTACTCGGTCACGAAGCCCGTCGGCACCGTCGTGGAAACCGGGGCGACGTCCGCACCGTACGCGCTGGCGACCGCGACCTGATCTCCTGCGTCTTAGCCTGCGGCCGCTGCCACTTCTGCCGCGGGGCCCGCTACGGCGAGTGCCGCGGAGGCGGCGGCTGGGTCCTGGGCCACACCATCGACGGGACCCAGGCCGAGTCTGTCCGCGTCCTCTTCGCGGACCTCTCCGTCCACCCCCTGCTCACTGCGCTGCCCAGCGACGAGGCGTCCTGCTCGCCGACATCTTCCCCACCTCGTACGAGGTCGGCGCCCTCAACGGCCATGTCGGCCCCCGGCGGCACCGTCGTCGTGGTCGGCGCCGGCCCCATCGGGCTGGCGGCCGTCGCAGCCGCCTCGCTCTACAGTCCGTACCGGACCATCGCCGGCGATCTGGCCGCCTCCCGGCTCGCCGCCGCACGCGAACTCGGTGCGGACGCCACCGCCGGCGCGCAGGAGGAGCCCGAGAAGCTGGTCGAGGACCTGACCGACGGGCTCGACGCGGACGTCGTCATCGAGGCGGTCGGGGTGCCCGAGGCGTTCGAGATGTGCACCCGTATGGTGCTCCCCGGCGGCCGGGTCGCCAACATCGGCGTCCACGGCAAGCCCGCCGTCCTCCACCTGGAAGACCTGTGGATCAAGGACGTCACCCTCAACACCGGCCTCGTCGACACCTACGCCACTCCGATGCTCCTGCGCATGAGGGCCGCCGGCCGACTGCCCGGAGCCGCCATGGCCACCGACCGCTTCGAGCTGGACCAGATGGAAGAGGCGTACGACGTCTTCTCCCGCGTGGGCGAGACCGGAGCACTCAAGGTCATCCTCGGAGGTCCGCAGCACAACACAGTCGCCGTACCGCCCCGGGAACAGTGATCGCCATGAACAGCATCCCCGGTACCCCCTGCCCGCCGACCAGGACGGCCGGACGCTCCGACCTGGGCCACCACCTGGCGGCCCGCCGCGAAGCCCGGTGGCTCGGTGGCCGGCGGCGGAAGCCGCTTCGATGTCCTTGTCCCTGAACAACTCTGTGTCCTTGATCTCTTCGCTGTCGAACGGACAAGAACATCAACCCAGGAGAATGAAACCGCGTATACGCTGTGCACCCGTCCGGGGGCACCTGGGCAGGAGAGGGGGATGGGGCGCGGCCCAGACACCTTGACCATCCGAAGTCGCGTCTCGATTCACCAAACCTGCAAGACCTGCAAGCCTCCCATTCCGCCACAACCTCTCTGTGTCGTCACCGGTGAACGCTGGCGCCCTGCGCCTACGGGGAGAAATTCCGCTCGTTGAAATTCTGCCAAAAGCTCGGTCTCAGCCTTCTTCGACGTCTGCCTCTGAGGTATCGGTCCCTTGGTGGTGATTGGTGACCTGAATGTTGTGCTTGCCGAGAAAAAAGGTGGTGGGGCTTGTACGTCCTTCAAGGTTCAAAAGTTCGCTAGGTAGTCCAAGGTTGCCGCATTGGTTCGCCGGCCCGCTCGCTGGCAGCGCTACAGCTAGGCCACCGAGGAGGCCGCCACCTTCGCTGTATGAGCTGTTCGCTCCTTCGCCACGGGCGCCCTTGTTGGTGCAATTGTTGTCATGAGCAGCGTTGCCAGCTCCGATGACGCTTGTCGCGGATGCCTGCCCGGCGCACCTGAGCATCCCGGCCGCTGCCACACCAAGTGCCATCGCGACAACGCGTGCTTTGTTCTGATTCATACAGAGCAAACGATCGACTTCACGCGACGGTGTGGCACTCATGATGACCCGCCGCGTCAGCCGAGGCGCCAGCAGCCTCTACCGCCTCCCCGTCACGCCGCCCGACCTCCACGGGCCCCCTGACCACGATCACTCAATGTCACGGCAGGCAAGGGCCGTCACTGGCTGGGCTTGAAAGCAGGATCTACGGGGTGGGAACTGCGTTGTTGTTGTTATCGCCGAAGGTTCCATACTGCTTAATGATCAAATCCGCACCACCGCAGTGGTTCAGTGCGTTAACCACCGGGAGCTGAGCTAACATTCCTTCGGTCGTGCCGCTGCCGTTGGAGGTCAGCCCCTCGGGCTGGGTAAGGGTTTTATGATTGGCGCAGGAGTTGTCGTGGGAAGGCGACGCGATCACGATGATCCCTCCAGCCACTGCCGGGCCCGTCGTCGCCAGCCCGATCGACAGGGCGGCAGAGGTCAGGGGGCAACCGTCGTCGTCCGAGTAATGGTCATGCCCGGTAAACGACTACCTGGCGCTAAGACGACGTCTCAGTTGGTGAGGCGGCGGTGACAGATGAGGGTCGCGGCTATGCCGACGAACCCAAGGAAGTGTTCGGCCTTGCGTTCGTAGTGGCGGTGAAGCCGGCGGCACCCAGCAAGCCAGGACACAGTGCGCTCGACTACCCACCGGTGGCGGCCGAGCCGTTGCGAGGACTCGATGCCCTTGCGAGCGATGCGGTGGCGGATGCCGCGTTTGCGGAGCCATCGGCGCAAGTGGACGTAGTCGTATCCCTTGTCCGCGTGCAGTTTCGCAGGCCGTCGTCGGCGGGGTCCACGGCGAGATCGGATCGGTAGAATCCCGCGCACGAGCGGCTCCAGGCCGAGGCTGTCGTGCATGTTGGCGCCCGAGACGCCCAGTGAGAGAGGCAGTCCATTCCGGTCGGTGATCAGGTGGATCTTCGATCCGAGTTTGCCGCGGTCGGTCGGATTCGGTCCCGTCAGCGGCCCCCTTTTACTGCCCTCAGGCTCACTGAGTCGATCGCACACCTCGACCAGTCCAGTTCCCCGGTGGCCTGCAGTTCGTCGAGGATGATGCGGTGGAGCTTGGCCCAAACCCGGGCTTCGGTCCAGTGCGTGAAGCGGCGGTGGGCGGTCTGCCAGGACGCGCCGAACATGGGTGGGAGCTGCCGCCATCTGCAGCCGGACGTGGCAACGCAAAGGATCGCGGCCAAGACTCCACGGTCGTCAGCCCTGCGACGTCCGCCGCCTTGTGGACGCACCGGCGCTACGGGCATCACCCGGAGGAAGAGCTCCCACAAACTGTCTGGAACCAGCTGTCGCACCATCTCCATGCCGGGACAACGAGAACCCCGGCCAACCGTCGACACGAGAGGTACTCGATGCTGGCACCAGCCATTCCCGGCCACCATCATCAAGGGACACGACCGCCATGACCGACTATCTGCAGGCCGTCTTCGCCATGCTCGGCCCAGCGGAGAACCGCTACAACGATCCTGCTGCCTGGCTGCACCTGGAGCAGGAGATCGACAGAGGACTTCCCGCCGACTACAAGGCGATCGTCGATGCGTACGCTCCTGTCCGGCTGCACGGGCGCCTCTACCTTTCGTCCCACCCGGCCTGTGCCTGGCGGAACCTGGGCCAGGAGATCCAGTCGGATGCGGAAGTCTGGTCCGAGTGGCGGTCATGGGAGTCCGACGATCTGGAACCAGACGCCGATCCAAGGGTGATCTGCAACCGTTCCCAGATCACCTTCGGTTCTTCCGACGGCCTCATCCCTCTTGCCAGCACGGACCAGGGAGCCTCTGTCTTCCTCGCTCCAGAGGTCCACGGGCATTCCGACGGAATCGTGGTCCAAGGCTCGGAGGGCGACTGGGTCGGCCACGCCATGGACTTCGCCGAGTGGCTGTACCGCTACCTGACCGGCGAAGAGATGGCCGGCTGGGGCAGCGCGGCCCTGAGCCCCGGACCCGTCCTGTTGGAGTACCTCCCCACGGGACCTGATGAGCGGACCCGTGAGGCGTACGGTCCGGCCCGAGACATGTGAGTTCCGAGCCAAACGAGACGACGTCTAAGTCAGGGCGATGCCGCCGGCGGCTCCGGCGGATCCGTGCTTGCCATCGTTGGTGTCACGAGCCTTCTCCACCGGCGCCGCCGTTTCCGCCCTGCCGGCCTCGGCCGGGCAGGCGGTCCGCTCCACCCGCGTACCACCTCCGCCCCCGTCGCTGCCACCGATGCCGTAGCCGAATTCGCTTCCCCGGAGACCGTCTGTGCCTCTGGCGCCGTTCAGCAGGAGAGCGTTCCCGCCTGCGCATCTGCTGCTCGCGGCGAAGCCCGGGTTGCCAGCGCCGCCTTCCGGGCCGCCGCCTCCGGCGGACCTGCGGCCGCACTGGCCTCCCGCGCCTCAGTCCGCGCTCACTCGCAGGACTCCGTCGACGTCGACGGTCGAGGGATCTCCGCCGATCCTGCGGTCGCCGTTCGCCTGGAACAGTTCGCCCCGGCCGCCGGCTCGGACGGTGAGCCGAAGGGTTCGTCCGGCGGTGACGTCGAGGTCGCAGACCACCACGGCGCCGCCGCTGCCCCGGCCCCGCCACCGGCACCCGTGGACTTGGCAAGCGATCCTCCACCTCCTCGGCCACTGTCCACGGTCGCCACCGAGATCCGGGTTACCCCGGCCGGCAACGGAAAAGTCGAACGTGCCGGGGACGCTGTACACCGCGGTGACCGGTCCCGCCAACGTGAAGCCGGTGGCACGCGCGGGAGAGGCGACCGCCTCCGGGGTCACCAGGAGCGTGAGCAATGCAGCCGTGCCGGCGACCAGGGCCGTGGTTCGACGTGCTCACCTGGTTGCGTCCTTGCTCAGGTGGGACAGGCCGCAGTACAGGTTCCCCCGGGGCACGGCGTTCAGGACACTCCGTTCCAGCCGATCACCCGATCGTGTAAACACTTCTCGGACGAGGCGACGGCAGGCGGGTGCCTGCAGCCACTGGCATCTCTCGGCACCGGGTCCGGAACGTGGCGCAACCGTCGCTGGGGGACCACGCCAAACGGCCGCCGGGAGTGTGGCGGCCCTCATACATCTCCTTTTCAGGCTTATTCTCCCTGCCCAACACCTGTGTCGTTGAGGGCGTTACGCGCCGGCCAGGAGACCACGATCCGCGCATTCGGCTTCTCGACCACGTAGCCGCTGGGCAGGGCGCTGTCAGGGGTTCCGGCGGGCGTGACGGTCAAGGTGGGGGTAGCCCGTCCGCGCAGCTTCTGGTCCCACGCCTGGATGGCTTCGCTCAGGGATTCGGCAGTGGCCTTAGCGTGCGGGCCGAACGCCTTCACCCCGAACTCCATCAGGGGATGCGCCGAGTTGGCATCGCCGGCGCGGCGGTTGAGCACCACGCACGCCAGGGAACCGTCCGCGACCACGGCCATCGAGTCCGAGTGCTTCATCAGCTTGACGGGGCCGGGCTGTTCCCGGTCGCTGGTCAGCCGGCAGAACCCGGGCACCGCCGCCGCGAGCCACAGCTGCAGATGCTCGAAGGACTCGTACTCCCCAACGGTCACCCCAGTGTGGAGCGTAACGCCCTCCGTGGCCAGTACCCCGCGGAGTCCGTCCAATGGGACCGGTGCTGTGTCCTCCCACCGGATCCCGTAGCCGTCGTCCCCGATCGGGGCGGGGGTGCCGTTCCATCGGCCAGTGCCCTGCATAGGGACGAAACCGCACGAACTGATCGCCGTGGAGACCAGCGCCGAGTCTTCCTTGCGCAAGCCGACGGCCCAGGTGAACCCGCCGATGCGCAGGGGCAGCACCAGGCGCCCGCCTTCCGCAAGCTGACCGCTCCACCGCCAGGCCACGTCATGCGAGGCGGCGGTGACGATGATGGCGTCGAAGCCGCTCTGCGGGATGAGATCCCCTGGGGCTCCGTTCGCACCGTCGCCCAGGACGGCCCGCACCCGGTCGGTGTATCCGGTCTCGGCCAGGAACCGCTCCGTGCGGGCATGGACGTAGGGATCGATCTCCACGCACACCACCGACCCGTGGGGCCCTACAAGCTCGGCGATCAGGCACGCGTTGTACCCGCCACCCCCGATCTCCAGCACGGTGTCGCCCGGCCGGAGCCCGGCGCGGCTCAGCATGACCGCCTGCATCTCGGGCTGGGACACCGAACTCATTGACCGCCCGGTGTCCTCGTCGAACACGGTGGCCACCGCCTCGTTGGCGTACGCCCGGCCGAGCGGCTGCTCGGGCAGGAAAGCGTGCCGGGGCACGGTCGTGAAAGCCCGTCGCAGCTCGGCCGTGTCGGTCCACCCGGCTTCCGTGAGGTCCCGTACCAGCTGCTCGCGGAGTCGGACCGCCGCTGCCGGCTCGGTGAACTTCAGCGCGACGTTGCTGGCGGGCCTGGGCGTGTGGTGCGCGGGCGGAACGTCGGGCAGCAGGCCCGGCCACACCACGTTCAGCGCCTGGGCGCTGGCCGTGAACAGCGGCTGCGGCAGAGCGCGCAGCCCGGACGGCGTGTGCCACTCCCATCGGGCGACGAGCTCCGGCTCCAGGACGGCCGGATCGCCCGCGTAGTCGGTGAGGCGGGCGATCTCGGTCATCCGGGTGAATCCGTGCGTGGAGTCGCACAGCGTCCCCAGCAGGAGCACGGACTCCGGGCGGGCGTGCAAGCCTGTCTCCTCCGCGAGTTCGCGCACCGCGGTCGTCTCGAACGCCTCACCCGGCTCCACCTTGCCGGCGGGGACTTCCCACACGGCACGGGCGGGGTTCCAGCCGAGGAGCACCTGTCCGCGGTCGTTGGTGACGACGACCGAGACACCTGCCATGGCGGCCGGCTTCGGGGTCCGCTTCTCGCTGTAGGCGACGGGGCAGGTCTTGGGCCCGCGCAGCAGCAGGACGGTGGAGTCGCCGGCCTCAACGCGCTCGGTGTGCTGCCAGCCGTCGGCCAGGAGGTCGATCTCGGTGTCATCCAGGCAGATCCCGTGCAGCTCTTCGGGATGCCGGTCGGCGTGCGGAGTGATCACGCAGAGGGTGCCGTTCTCGTCGAGCAGCCCGGCGAGTTCGGCGACGGTACGGGTGCGGTCCGGCAGGTGGGCCAGGACGCGGCGCATGGTGATGACGCGGAAGCCGCCGGCCGGGGCGAGGGAAGAGAGATCTCCGCCGGTGATGTCGACCTGGTGACAGCGAACCCCGTCGGTCGAGGCGGCGGCGGTCTTTTCGACGGCCGACCCGGCCCAGTCCACGGCGTCGACCCGGTACCCAGCCTTGGCGAGGAAGCGGGCCAGCTCACCGGTCCCGCAACCCACATCCAGGGCACGGACCTCCTGGGCGTCGCCGGGCGGAGGAGGGGCCAGCCTCAGCTGCTCGGCGAGGACGGTCTTCTCGGTGTCGCTCAGCGGGCGGAAGTCACGGTCGGCCTCGTAGTGCGCATGCCAGTCCTGTGCGGTGTGGGTGCTACTCATTCGGTACGTGCTCCCTCTAGGGCAGGTCGCTCCGGAACGGTGTCCGAAAGGCCGGGGTGTCCGGTCTGGTTCATGAGCCGGCCTCCGCGAGTGCCGCCGGGACGTAGTGGGCCGGACCGTGGGCACCTTGTTCGTCGAAGCGGACGGTTCCCTCGGCCGCGAGGAACCGCAGGGCGCGTTGTACGTGGTGCGGGAGAAGGCCGAACTCCTCGCCCAGCAGTCCGGTGGGCAGGGCTTGCCCCGGAAGGTAGTGCCCGGCGTGGATCCGGTCGCGGACGGCACCGTGAAGGGCACGGTCGCGGGGATGCGGCTCCCGCGGGCGCAGCCGGGTGGGCAGGCTGCCGGTGTGCAGGACGATCTCGCCCAGACTGTCCAGACGCAGCATCCCCTGGTGCACATGCCTCTCCGGCAGTTCCAAGGCACGAGCCAGCTGCTTCGTGCTCGGAAGGGAGGCTCCAGGCGGGTACATGGTGGTGACGTGCTGGTGGACGATGACGCATGCGCGGTCAAGGGCCCGCGTGGTCTCGGGCCGCAGCACTGCGGAGCGGCGGGCGGTCATGCGGAGGCCGCCGGGTACGTGGCGGACACGGGCCCCGTGTACCAGCGCCCGGCCCGCGCCCCGGGTTCGCGAGCGTACGCGGACACCCGCGGTGCCTCGGGCGCCGGGATCGTGCCCGGCGGAGCCTCGTCCAGGAGTTCGTCCGCGACCTCTCCCGTCATCCAGGCCAACCGTCGCAGGAGCCCGATGTCCAGGGTGTCGAGGCGCAACCGCTCGCGGACCTCGCGCAAAAGGATGCGGGCCCGGAGCCGTGTCTCCTCGGAGAGCCGAGCTTGAGCGTGGCGGGAGGCCCGGTCCGTCAGCGAGCCGAGGGCAACCGTCAGGCTGGCGGTCAGCGGACGGACATCGCATGCGCCGACGGTGTCGTCCAGGACGCGGTTGAGGTTCTCCCAGAGGGTGCTCTCCTCGCCGGTGAGGTCCTGGTGGCGGGAGATCGCAAGGGCGCGAAGGAGGCGCCAGGCCACCTGTTCCGCCTCGGGCGGCGAGTGAGGTGCCTCGGAGGCAAGGGCCGTTCCCGGCAACGAGAGCGGTGCGGTTAAGCCGGTCTGTGGTGTGGGAATCGGAAACGACAGACCCACGGAAGCTCCTTGGACGGGGGGGATGGATGTCGGGTGGCAGCGCCGGCGGGGCATTCGTGGGCATCAGGGGCGGCGCGCGGCGAACGGCTGGGCCGCGTATGGGCGCACGATTTCGTGCCGGGCCGTGACCACTCGCGGGGGGTGGCCGCGGAGGATCACGCGCTTCTGAGAGCCGTCGAAGCCGGGGGAGAACATGTTGGTGATCTCGTACGCCGTGCCATCGAGGACCAGCCAGTCGCCGACCCTGAGCTCCCGAGGGGATGCCTCCCAGGCATCACCCGGCGGGGCGTTGCGCACCGTGCGGGTGAACCAGGGGCCGGCCGGGTCCGGCTCGTAGTCCTCGGCCCCGGCCCACACGTGGTCATCGTCGAAGTCGGGCTGTGTCATGAGTGCTCGATCCTGGTGAGTGCCTGCGGGCGAGCGCTGCCGTCGGGAGGATTTCTGGCGATCAGCAGGTCGAGATGCGGTTTGAGCTCGGGCGCGAGCTGGAGGAAGTGATGGCCGCCTTCGCGGCGGCCCTCACGCCAGCCCCATGTGCCCGTGATGTGTGCCGCGAGTCGGCGGTCCGAGACGCTGCAGCGCAGCCACACCGGGGGGCACGCACGGCGGGCGAAGTGGTCGGCGAGCCAGAGCGAGACCAGACGGCCGGAGTTCCGGTGGGCCGGGTCGGTGTAGAGGAGCAGCAGGGTTACGCTGGCCTCCTGTCCGTCGGCGGCGCTCCAGCCGGGATCCGGGGAGGTGGGGTCCAGCTCCCACATCGCCACGAGTTCATCGTCCTCGAACATTCCGTGCAGGCCCGCGTGGTCCCCCGTGCGCAGCGGCAGGATCAGCGCGTAGTCCTTCTCGTGGTCGGCCGGACGCCCGCGGGCGGCCTCGCGCGACCACCGCGCCGCCAGCAGGCAGCTCGCTTGCGGAAAATCGTCGGGACTCAGTGCTCGCACGCGGTAGGGCGCTGTCACCGTGCCCCCTCCAGTACTGCGTCACCTACGGACGCTTCACCCAGCGGGGTCTCCTGGATGCTTCGGCCCGCCGGCGGACGCGGGGCGCGAGCGACGAAGGCGTACGAGTCGTACAGCGGCGCTCGACCGCCGACAGTGTGGAGATCTCCCGGATGGACAGCGGTGATTCCGGGGGCGTCCACGTCCCAGCCCTCCGCCAGCGCGAGCACCTGCTTCAGGCTCCGCGGCCGGTAGAGGATGCCCGCCCTCCGGTAGAGCCCGACGAGGACGGGGGTGGACTCCGGGTGGCTGTCGGCGGCCGCGTGGACAACGGACAGGACGCCGTCGGCGGGCAACCAGCTCCGCAGGGTCTCAAGCAAATCTCGGGCCTCTCGATCGCTGAGCCAGGGCAGGACCTCATGCAGCAGCACGGCGATCGGGCGTGCCCGGTCCAGGCACGCGATGGCCGGCTGGGCGAGCAGGTGGGCAGGCCGGGTGATGTCGGCGTGCAGGTCCAGCTCCCGGGGGGTTTCCGCGAGCCGGATCCGGACGTGCGCCTGGACCACCGGGTCGTGGTCGACGTAGACGACGGTGGACATCGGCCGGTGGCGGCGGGCAGCGTCGTGCGTGTTGCGTCCGTGGCGCTGCGGCAGCCCACATCCGAGGTCAAGGAACTGGGTGATTCCGTGTGCCGCGAGACGTCCGACGGTCTCCTGGCCGTGGGCGCGGGCCGCCGCGGCAGCCCGGTCCAGCCAGGGCGCTGTCGCGAGCAGGCGGCGGCCCAGAGCACGGTCGGCCGAGTAGTTGTCCGTGCCACCGGTGATGAAGTCGCACACCCGTGCCACTGACGGCGTGGACAGGTCGAGCTTCGGCAACTCGGGCTCGCACGGCGGTGCCGGCGGAGGCACCGTGGGGGCGCGCGTCGCCGTGTCGGCCGACGGCGCGTGGCCGGGGAGGAACGGCTCCGCGGCCTCGGTCTCGCCCGGCACGGTGGTGTCGCGATCCGTCAGGAGGTAGGCGCTGACAATCTTGCCCATCCCGTCGGGTCCGGGGGACGCGCCCCAGTAGGCGGACAACCTCGTGACGATGGCCAGTCCGCGGCCGCTCTCGGCCAGCGCGCCGGCGGGGGTGACCTTCGGAACCGGGGGCGCGGGTTCGGAGTCCGCGACCTGAGTGATCAATGCTTCGCCGGGGACCAGAGTGAGGGCGACCATGCACTGGCCCGCTACCGGGTCCGGAGTGCCGTGCCTGACGGCGTTGCTGACCAACTCGCTGCAGACCAGCGTGGCTGAGCCTTCCAGGCCGGAACAACCCCACCGGGCGAGTTGGTCGGCGACGAAGTTCCGTGCCGTCCGCACGGATTCGGGACGACTGGGCAGCATCATCCAGGCCGAGAGGGCGGTGGGGGATGCCAGTGCTTCGAGCAGGTCGCGGCGCGTGACCTGGTGGGGGTTCATCGCTTCACCTCGTTCCTCTTCCGCAGTTGCTCCTGCCGGAGCGTCCTGGTGGGTGCGGAGGATGACTGAACTGCGTTCAGGAAGGTGGCCCTTGGGGCTACCGTTACGCTCAGCGAACCGCGTTTCACCCGGCGTGGGTATCCCGTGAGCCGCCCGGTGCCGCGTAACGCGCGTAAAGATCGATTCGTGGACGGGGGTGTCCGGTGCCGCGTGAGCGCAACACCTTGCTGGAAGGTCTGCTGCAGCAACTGGGCTGGTCGCAGGCCACTACCGCACGGCATCTGCAGCGTGTGGCGGCCGAGGTCGGGGTCGAGGAACTCAGGGCCGTGTCGGCCTCGCACGTCAACCAGTGGGTCCGCGGGTCGCATCCGGCGCCACCGGCGACCCGTATCTTGTGCGAGACGCTGTCGCGAGGACTGAACAGCCGGGGGATCCACCGGGTCGTATCGGCTGCCGACATCGGGCTCAACGATCCCGATGGACAAGCAGGCCCGGTCCGCAAGAACAGCGACCCAATCGCACAACTTGTCGATCTCGGGGGGACCGACTTGGACCTGCAGCGCCGCCGCACTCTCAAGCGCACCGCCTTCTCCCTTGCGGGGATGTTCCTGCCGTCCGACCGCTGGTGGCAGGACACCGTCACCGCGGCTCGAACACGAAAGCCCTCGGCGGGGTGGCATGTCGGCCCCGACGACGTGGCCGCCGTACGCGAGATGACACAACTGCTTTCCCAGCGCGAACAGCGCCGCGGGGGCGGGGACGGCCGGTCCGCCCTGGTGGCCTACCTCCGCACCGATGTCGCGGGCTACCTCGGCGGCAGGTTCCCCGACCACCGTACGCGGCAGGAGATGTTCAACGCCGCCGGTGAACTGGCTTATTTGGCCGGCTGGACCGCGTTCGACTCCTCCGAGCACGTCCTCGCCCAGAAGTGGCTCGACGTAGCCCTTCGACTGTCCGCCGAAGCCGACGATGCCCCACTGGCCGGACACATCCTCCGGGCCCAGGCGCACCAGACCCTCGACCTCGGCCACCCTGCCCAGGCCCTCAGGCTCGCCGAGAGCTCCCTCGCCCACCGGCGGTACACCGACGCCAGCCCTCGCGAACGCTCCCTCCTCGGAGTCGTACACGCACGCAGCCTGGCGGCCGCCGGCCACAAGCGGCAGGCCATCGCGGCCCTCCTTCGTGCCGAGGACGACCTGCGCCACGCCGAGAACGGGGACGACGAGCCCGCCCGGGTCTTCTTCTTCTCCGAGGCGTCCCTCGCCCACGAAACGGCTCGCACCCTCCAGGTCCTCGGAGACCTCCGCGGAGCCGAGCGCGAGTTCCGGCGCAGCGTCCGCACTCGCCGGGCACAACCGTTCGCCCGCACTCACGCGGTCACCCTCGGCCTGCTGGGCGCGGTGCAGATACGGCGGGGAGCTGTCGACGCCGCCTGCGCCACCTGGTCCCAGGCCCTGGACACCATGCGGGGAGTCCAATCCGGGCGCGCCCTGGACACCGTGGTCCACATGCGTCGCACCCTGTCCCCGTACCGGGGCCGCGGAGGCACGGCGCTGTCGGAACTGGACGACCGCGCCCGCGCGGTGATCGGCCAGGTACGCTGACCGCGCCACCACACCAGTGGCCCGTACCAGGGTCGCTCCGGCCCCCGGAGCGGGCCGGCAGCCACAGGGGAGGATCGAGTGAACGACCCGATCACGCTGGAAGCCATCGCCCACGTCGTCGGTGGCCACGAGAAGCCGGCCGACGACTACCAGGGTGGGGTCGAAGCGATCATCCGCCTGCGCCCGGAGTACCCGTTGGACGCCTTGCGGGGCCTTGAAGAGTTCTCCCACCTCATCGTCACCTGGCACTTCCACCTGGGCTCCGATGCGGACCTCCACCTCGGGGCTCGCAGTCCCCGCGGAAACTCGGACTGGGAGCCCACCGGCACCTTCGTGCACCGGAACCACAGGCGCCCCAACCGGATGGCCACGTCGTTTCCCCGGCTGCTCAAAGTGGACGGCAGAGACCTGCACGTCACCGACCTCGATGCCGTGAACGGAACCCCCGTCTACGACCTCGGCCCCTACTTCGAGGAGATGGGCCCCCGCGGCCCGCTCTCCGCCCCAGCCTGGCCGACGGTCATGCTGGAGAACTACTGGGATCCCGCCGCCCAGCGACCTGAGTAGAGCCTGGCAGGGTCTCGGCCCACCCGCCGACGAACTGCGCAACCTCTCCGCGGTCCTGGGCCAGCCCGTCGCCCCCGGAGCCCCCATGGAGCCATAAGGGCACCTCCTCACGACGTGCCGCCGGCGCCGGTGACCCGCAGGAATCGCTCCATGCCTTCTCAGCGCGGGTGCGCCGGGGGCCGGGACTGTCGAGGGTGTCGTCCCACGGCGCGTATTCGGACTCCTGCTGCACCGCGCTGCCGGGACTCGGGGGGCTGTGCGAGAGGAATACGTCCTCTACGGGCATGAGGGTGTCGAGCCAGGCGGTCCAGTCGTCCTCGCCTCCGCCCTCGGGGACCAGGCGGTAGACCGTGGTGCCGGTGTCCTCGGGGATGTCCACGATCACACCGGTGCGGGAGGTGGTCGTGTCGTAGGCGAGGTCGCCGCGCAGGGGCCAGCGCGGGTCAGGATCGTTCGCTTGCTGTCGTACGCGGTCATGGGCAGTGCGACGCGCAAAGGTCATGTAGCGGACCGTGGGCAGTCGGCTGCGGGTAAACATGAATCCGTGGAATACCCGCAGGTCAATCCAGTGAAAATCGTTGGGTCATGCCGCGCAGCCGCTGACGGGTCGCGACCCGCTCGGCATAGATGATCTTCCGTAGCGTGGCCCTCGCGACGGGGTGGTTGCGGACCAGCTGCGGGGCGATGCGTTCGGCGGTCTCCAGCTCGGTCAGCGCCTGATCGCGGTTGCCGTCCCACAGCCACGCGCGGGCGAGGTCCATGTGGTGGTGGCCGAGCCGGGAGTTGGGCAGGACCGCGATGTGCGCGGGGTCCGCTTCACGGTTGAGGCGGAGAGCCTTCGTCTGGTCGCTCATCTCCAGGGCGGCGCTGACGCTGTGGATGATCACGTTGCCGAGGCTGAACGTGACGAGCTAGAGGAGGACAGTGGGCCCGTTGCGGTGGGCGCGGTGAGACGGCGTCGCGCGTTGATGGTGCTCGGCGTGCGGGGTGCGCGGCGAGGCATCAGGACTCCCTGCGGGCGGGGGCGATGCTGAGGAGGCCACAACCGTACGCCTTGCCGCGTCCGATGCCGTGGGTGATGGCCTGGCGGAGCAGGCCGACGTCGGTGATGGTGGCGGTTCCGTCGAAGCGGGTGCGGTGGTGGCTGATGGGCCCGTTGGCGTGTTTCGTGTTGCGACTCTTGGGGTGGGGGCCCCGGATCGCGTCAAGAGGTTGGGAGCGGATGGCCGTGGTGATCAAGCCGGCGTTGGCGGCCTGGCGTTGCCACCACTGGTCGGCGGCCTCTCCGTGGAGGGGCACGACGGGAGGCAGGTTGTAGAGGGCACGGGTCTCGGCGCCGGGTTTGCGGACGGGGCTGGCGACGCAGCGGTAGTGGACGGCCCTGCCGGGGGCGAGGGCGTCGAGGAGGTCGTCGAGGGGGTGGGAGTGGAGGGTCGCGTAGTCGGTGGGCAGTCGGTCCAGGGTGGGGCGCTGGTTGCTTTGCAGGAGCAAGACCGGGCCGCGGGGGGTTTCGTCGGTGCGGAAGAGCAGGCCGAGGTGGGCTCGGGGCTGGGGGCTCAGTCCGTCGGGGAAGAGGGCCATCACCCGGTGGTGGAGGTCGGTGCCGGAGCCGCTGAGGTCGCGGCGGGCCTGCCGGGAGGCGGGGTCGGGCATGAGGCGGCTGAGCCAGAGGGTCACCGGTGGCTCCCTTCGAGCGGGTGGAAGTGGTCGGAGGAGTAGGCGGCGAGGGCGGCGAGTTGCCGCAGGCCGAAGCCGTGGCACTGGTGTATGTGCAGGGGCACGGTGCGTTTGTACAGCGGCCGGCTGAGGTAGCTGCGGTGGCGGGGGCGGTAGCTGACGGGGTCGTCATTCACGGTGGAGTGCACGCGGGCGGCGTCCGCAGTGAGCGATCCGTCGGCGGGGACGGGGAGGACGTCCAGCGGGTGGTCGGAGAAGAAGTCGATGTCGACGCTGTCCACGGCCGGAGCTGCCCCGCGGCCGGTGCCGCTGTCATGCGGGGGTGGGGGTGCGGGGCGGTGGTGGCGGGCGAGGGGCAGATGGATGAGGTCGTGCAGGGCGTGGTCGCTGCTGCCGATGAGCAGTGGTCCTTCGGGAGGGCAGGACCGGCGTCCGAGGTAGAGCGGCCAGCGGGGCGCGCGCAGGGCGGTGGCCCACGCGTCGGGGAGCGGCCGGCCGTCCGGGTGGGTGAGGGCTACGGTGAAAGCAGCGTCGGCCAGGTACCAGCGATGGCTGGTGAGGGTGGCGGTGTCGCCCGGGCGTTTGGTGCCTTCGGCGGTGGTGACGGTCAGTTTGTTGGGCAGACCGCCACCGACGGTGTGGAAGTCCCGCGTCAGTACCCCGGGCCGGTCGGCGCGTACGGTCACCGACAGTGCGGTCAGTTCGCCCAGGGGCTGGTCGCGGTTGCGGCCGAGGGCGGCGGCGAGCAGGCCGATGACTCCGGAGCGGGTGGGGAATGATGCGGTGTCGCGTTCGTTGAAGTGACTGTGCTCACCCCAGGACTGCAGCGGTCCGGTCAGCCGCAGCAGCAGGCCGGGGACGTTGGCCTGAGATGTCACTGTCGGGCCTCGCCGGAGGTGGCAGGGCTGGGAAGAGCGGCGGCGACCGCGGCGGCGAGCAGTGCGTCGAGGCTGTCCGCGCGCTCTCCGAGGCCGTGGACGTCCTTGAAGTCGGGGCTGGCCCAGGCTCGGTGCAGGACGTGGCGGTCGCCGAGGAAGCCGTTGACGGCGTGCGCGTAGTCGGCGAGGGACCGCACGGAAGGGGAGGCGTGTCCGCCGTGCTCGGCGGCCCGAATGGGCTGTTCGAAGGCGGCGGCGTAGGAGACGGGCCGGTCGGAGCGGGCGACGATGTGCACGAGGTGGGGGATGGTCTGGGCGGCGGTGGAGTTCTTCTTGGCCTGCGGCAGCGACAGGGCGTATGCGTCGAGGAAGTCCCGTACCAGGGTGCGGGCGAGCGTGGGATCGTCGCCGAGGTTGGCGGTGAGGGCGTCGAGGTCGACGGTGGCGTAGCGGTAGAAGGTGCCGGCGTTGTACTCGGTGTGGCCCATGTGGGCGCTCCCGCTCTCGTCCCCCCACGCGTTGGAGACGTCGTCGACGGCGGTGAAGTAGTCGAGTTCGACGTCGGTGGTGTGGGTGGTCATGGCGTGGGCGACCTGGACCGCGCCGTCCACGCCGGCCCGGTCGATCTCGGCGAGCATCCGGCCGAAGAGGTTGATCACCGGGTTGCGTTGGCGCAGGATGGCCTCGACCGCGTCTTTGGGCAGTGCGCTCTTGTCAGAGGGCTTCTTGATGTCCTTGGCGTCTTCGATCGCTGCGCGGTGGGTCTCGGCGAGGTCGGCGAGGTCGGCGACCGCGGCGTCCGGTACGTAGATCATGGCGTTGGTCAGCACTCGGTTGGGCACCGGCTTGCTGTCCTCTTTGTCCAGCTCGAACTTGATGCTGCTGCCTGCGGCGACGTGCGCACCGGCTCGTTCAGCGATCTGGTGAGGCCACTTCCGCTCCACGAGGATCTTGGTGACTGCCTCCCCCACCCGCCGGGTACGGCATGCGCTGTGCCCGGACAGCTGCTGGAACCGGTCGCGTGCAGCCCGCTTCCAGGACTGGCTGCTGACGCGAGTACGCAAGGCGTTGCCGAAAAGTACCGTTTTGACGGAATTCGTATCGTCCCGGTTGAGGTTGGCGAACGGTACGGACTGCAGGACATGAATGTCGATGAAGCGCGGTTGGGGAGCCATTGTGGTGCTCTCTTTCGTAAGGGTGGTGCGGACGGGTGGGGCCGGTGCGGGGTGGGCGCGGTGCGCGATTCAGGCTGTCTCGTCGGCTTCGGCCGTATCGGTGAGGTCTGCTGCGCGGGCCCGTTGTTCCTCGTGGCGTGCGCGGGCTCGGTAGTAGTCCTGCAGCCAGCGGCGGCAGATGCGCTTGGAGGAGGTGGGCCAGGCGGTGAGGTCGGCCATGAGCTGCGCGTAGTCGATGGCGACGCCGGCCTGGCGCAGGTGGCGGACGCTGGCGGGCAGATGACGGTGCAGGCCGTCGAGGCTCTGCCTGGTCAGCAGGGTGAGGCGGGTCTCGGCGGTCTGGGGGCGCAGCGCGGAGGTACCGCCGGCCTCGACTGCGCGGGCAAAAGCAAGCCCCAGACTGGTCCCCGGACTGCCCCTGCGGGCCTCGTGCGCCGCTCGCTCGTCGGAGCGCGCCGGTCGGTCTCTGTCGCCCTCGGCTTGGTCGGGCCTCTGGGCCTTGGTGGTGTCGTTGGCTCCGTCGTCCTCGGCGCTCTCCGGTGTTTCGTCGCTGCCGGCGTGGGTGAAGCTGTGCCGGGGACGGTCGGCGATGAGGGAGGCGATGGCGTAGTAGGCGCGTTCCTCGGCTTCGGTGCGCCGGTCGGGCAGCCAGGCTGCGACGATCCGGTGGGAGGCGGGCACGTCATCGAGGCCGCGGCGCAGACCGCGCCGCAGCGCGACGCGGGCGCCGGGATCCTTCGCGCACAGGTCCTGGATCCACTGGACGTATGCCCGGTGGTGGCTGGGTGGGGTACGGCCCGTGGGGGCAGCGGGTGGTGCACTCGTTTCCATGGGACTACGGCTCCTGCATCTGCGTGTGTCGGGGGAGGTGGATCAGCGTGTGGGGCGGCGGTGGCCGCCGTACAACTCGATGCGGGCCTGCGTGGCGGCCTTCGCGCCGCGCGGTGTGTGGCTCACAGGGGCGGTGACCGTGGCGTACGCCTCCTCGGCCAGGCGCAGGAAGGCTCTGCGGGCGGCAGCGCGGTCGAGACCGGCCTCGACGAGCAGGGCGCCGCTGCGGTCGAGTCCGCGAAACCTGGCCCAGAATTCGTCCTGTGCGCGTGGCCAGTACATGGCTGCGGCACGTTCGGCCCAGGATGCGGCCTCCTTGGCTTTCTTGTCGTCGCTGTAGAGTGCGTGCGCGCGTCGCACGGCACGGTCCAGGCGCCGGCCGTACATCTCCCCGAGGACGCGAAGGCGGCCGGCGGCCGGCGCGGTCCCGGCGTTGTCGGTCTCGGCATGCGCGAGAACGGGAGGGGTGATGCCGGTGACGAACTGCCGGTCCTTGGCCTGCCCTTCCTGGTCGAAGCCCAGGGCCCGCACTGCGAGGGGCATCTCGAGCGCGTCGGCAAACTCCAGGGCGGTGGTGAAGACAGGGGGGCGCCGTGGCTGGGCAGGCCCGCCGGCTTCCGCGAGGAGCAGGGCGTCCAGGTCCCGCCACAGTCCCCGCGTGGCGTCGGCAGGCCGCGGATAGACGTTGCCTTGCTGGCTTACCTGCCAGATCAGGTAGGGATCGGTGCGCGGGATGCGGCCCGTGCGATAGGCCCAGGTGATGAAGGCGTCCGCCACGTGGGAGGAATCACCGGGGTCCGGGATGAGGAGTACGGCATGCTGAGAGACGGCCGTGAGTCTGGAACACGGCCCGGTCACCGGCGGGGGATCCGCCTCCGGGTCGGGTAGCTCGGCCCACTCCCACGGACACAGGTCCGTCTCCCGGCGAACCACCGTCTCCGGCTTCATCAGCCCGGCCAGCAGCGTCTCGAAAAGGGTGGAGCCTTCCGGGTGGTAGGACAAAGCCGTGCGCAGTGGGCCGGCTTTCATCGTCGACGACGATTCTCCGCCGACCTTGCGGGCGGACCCGCGGCCGGCCGCACCGTAGTAGTGCCAGGTGAGCATGTCCAGGAACGCCCGCCCGGCTGGCAGCGGGTCCGGTGTCCCGTCCTGGGTATGGCTCCACCAGGCGTGGTTGTTGCCTGAACAGCGGGTCATGGAGAGCTTGTTGACTCCGGCCGACCTGAGAGGATCGCACTGGCGTGCGAGGCGCGGGTCCTGCATCCAAGGCCGTCCGCCCTCAGGGTCGAACAGCCGGAAGCGGTGTCCCCACGTCGCGAAGTAGTCCTCGATACCGTCCTGCGGGAGGGTGCCGTCGTCGAGGATCCGCAGTCGGCGACGGGCCCAGTCGCCGGGACATGATTCGTCAAGGGCGGTAACCCGGGCGGTCAGCGCGTACAGGATCCGTAAAAGGGCGGCGTACGCGGGTGGATCGGGGACGGCGAGCGCGGCGATCTCGTGACTGCGCGCGAGTACCTGCGACAGCGTGACGGATGCAGGCAGCCCGGGGTGGGCAGCGAGGGCTTCAGTGGTCCACTGCACGGGCACACACGGCTCATCGTGGAGCTGAAATCGGGGGTCCGGCATGGTTCTCCTGGCGCGGGCGGCACAATGCTGGAAGGGGCTTCGCGCAGGCGGAGGTGTCCCGTAGGTGCTGTGTGTCAGCCTCTCCGGAAGGGTCCCCCTTGCTCGCGCGAGCGAGCGACGTGTGGTTCTGCCACCAGGGGTGGCAGAACCACACGAGAAAGAATCTAAGTAGGTTCTGTGAGTATTGTCTTGGGAATCGGAAAATCTGTTGCTTCCGGCGTCCTTGGACGCCGTCCCGGGGGGTAGGCCGCGTCAGTGGCGTTCGGAAAGGCCCTCGGCCGCGTCGAAGGCGACCTCACGGGTGCCGAGTTGCCCCGTCCACCGACACGGCCGGGCTGGATCGGACTGCAGCGGCAGCAAGACCACATCACGCAGTGTGGTGATCTTCCGCCAGGCCGGCGGCTGTGCCGGTACAGGCTCCGCACCGCGTGTCCAGCGTCCCGGGACCGGAACCAGCCGGGCGACGAGTTGTCTAAGCGCAGCGCGGGTGGAGACCCCGTCCCGCGGGAGAAGAAGACGGCCGCCCTCGTCGAGCGACATGCGGCCGTCCGGCTGCTCGAAGAGGCACAGCAGCCGTGCGGAATCGGCTCCCAGACGTGTGGTCAGCAGTTCCTCAACACCTTCCACAGAGGGGACGCTCAGCTGGGACAGGTCACCGTCCACGTCGGCAGGCGCAGGGACGGCCGTCATCCACGCCAGGCTCTCCTCGGCCAGTCGGCCCCCTTTCCGCTGTGTGTCCAGTGCCCGCAACCTCTCCGAGAAGGCGCGCGTGTCCTGCAGCACAGCCACGTCCAGACGGTCGGCGAAGTCCTCCGCATACACTGCGTCCACGAGCTCTTGTACGTCCCCCGGGACCGCGACCGGCATGTCGGCCCGCGCTTTCAGCAGGGCAGCGGTCCGCAGGAGCAGGCCGTGATCGTAGAGGTCCCCCCACGTCTCGGGTGGCTCGGTCTCCCCGTTGCTGCCGACCGGCTCCAGCACTACGAGAGCGGGACGGTCATCGTCTGCTGCCCAGGCCGGCCGACCAGCCCGGCCACGCGAGTGCCGTCGGCCGCGGCCCGCACGCTGGAGCAGCAGCGCGAGCGGCGCCAGGTCACTGACGACCAGGTCGAAGTCCAGGTCGAGGGACTGCTCCACGATCTGCGTGGCCACGAGGATGGAGCCCTCCCGCACGGCCGGCGCCACCTCGCGATCCGGCTTCCCGTACGCGGCCTCGCACCCTCGGGTGATCTCCTCCCGCAGGAGGCCCGGGAAACGGGAATGCAGCAGCCGGATTCCGCCCGGTCTGCCTGCGAGACCGGGAAACGCCGCCCGCAGGTCCCGGAACGTGCGCTGAGCCTCCGCGACCGTTGTACAGCACACCAACGCGGTCCCGCCCTCGCGCGCAAGCGGCCGCAGCACCCCCCGCAGCGCCGCTCGCCGCCCACCCGCCCGTACCGGCGCCCCTGCGGTGTCCCACACGTCCCATGCGACCGCCTGGCACGACACCTCCACAGTCCGCGGCCGGTTCGTGCCGACCTGCCTCGGCGCCGAGACATTGCCCGTGACCGCATCGACGAACAACCACCCGGGGTAGGTCGGCTCGACCGCCACCGGCTGTGTGAACCCGGCCCCGCGCCGGTACGCCTCCACCAGCGTGGTTGCGGTACGGCCTGCCAGCGTCGCCGACAGCAGCACCACCGAGGTCCCGAACGCACCGAGCCATTCCAGCAGCCGCACCAGAAGCGACTGCATCCACGGCCCGTACGCGTGGGCCTCGTCGACTACCAGCACTTTGTCCGCTAGACCGAATAGCCTGAGCGACCCGTACCGCACCGGCAGCACACCCCGCAGCACCTGATCGAGGGTGCCGACACCCAACGGCGCGGCCAACCCCCTCTGAGCCCCCTGCCGCAGCCACGAACCGGCCTCCACCGCAGTTGCCGAGCCCGCGCTGAACACCCCGGCCACAGCCGCGCCCCGACCCTCGCCCGCCTGGCATTCCGGCATCGAAGGCAACCGCCAGGTGTCGGCTGGCGCGCGGGGCCCGAAACCGGGCCGGGACATCAGCGGGCTCAGCCACGCACCCGAATGCAGCAGCATCAACGCCCGTTCCCCCGACAGCGCCCGCTCGGCGAAGTCAGCGACCCGCGGGAACATGGCATCCGCCGTCGCCATGGTCGGCAACGCGAAGTACACCCCCCGCGCATCCGAGGTCCGACCCAGCAGAGCGGCCGCGTGCAGAGCCGCCTCCGTCTTTCCGTCCCCGGTGGGCGCGGTCACCAGCACCAGTCCCGAACCACCGTCCGCCACCAGCCGCGGCAGACACTCTGCCAGGTCTGCCTGCAACGGGTTGGGCCGGAACGGGAACAGATCCCCGAAATCACCTTCTTCGGCAACCGGAAAACCGACCCTGCCCAACCGCGCGCCGCGGGCCGCCTCCGGCGCCGCAGCACGCGCTGATCTCCAGTGCGCATCCAGATCATCCGGCCTGCCGCGCCAGTGCTCGGGCTTCAGCAGCGCATCGATCCACCCGACATCACTGACCAGCCAGTCCGACAGCACCACCAGGCCGTGCACATAGACCGACATCTCCGCCGACAGCATCCCCGACGGCACCGCCACCCCGCCGACCACCCGCCGCACCTCAGCCAGATGCAGCCGCCGCTGCTCTTCCCAGCCCGCCGCTCCCAGCCCCGCCTGATACCGCGACGCCTGAGCCAGCTTCCGCGCCGGCACCGACCCGAAGCAGCCGTGATGCCCGCCCAGCAACTGCGCCACCCCGTACGCGGCACGCCCCCGCCCCACCGGATAACCAGCCTCACCCAGCAGCACCGCCAGCGCCCAGTGCGTCGCCATCTCGTGGCGGAACTCCCGGGCCCCAGACTCCGCGCCCGGCGCGTGCACGTAGCGGGACTCTCTCAGCAACTCGGCATACAGGCCGTCGACTTGAGCCTGAAAGGGAACCGAGATCTTCCCCAAATCGTGCAGCGCCGCCCATACCGCCACAACAAGCCGAGCCTCCTCACGTGAGAGGCATAACTCCCGGGCGATCCGGCTCTTCAACCGGTCAGACAGCAACCCGTCCCACAACTCCAGGCAGATCGCCCCCGTATCGAGCAGGTGACAGACCAGCGGATACGCCCAGCGAAGCCCCCTCTCCTTGCCCCACAACCGCACATCGAGAGAGCCGACTTGCATCACATCGCCCATGACACATCACTAGCACTCCCAACTGACAACAACCTCTGACCTGCCCATTCACCCCCAGTCGGCACGATCGGGCACATCGACCCCAGCCAGGCGAGTACCGTCGGCACGCCACCTCATCTCCCCGCGAAGCAGGCCAGCATGAGAACACCGCCAAGTCCGACCATGGGTAAAGAAAAGGCAAAATGGCGCTAACGTGGCAGGTCAGGAAGAGTCTTCTCCGCGCGGGCGGAGGTGTCCCGGCGAAGGGGGCCGAGGGCGAGGAGGACGTGGAGTCTTCTCCGCGCGGGCGGAGGTGTCCCGAGCATCGGCTGTGGCCGGTGACCAACCCCCGCGTCTTCTCCGCGCGGGCGGAGGTGTCCCGACAGGGCTTGTCCTGCAGTTGGAAGCGCCGAAGTCTTCTCCGCGCGGGCGGAGGTGTCCCGCCATCGACAACGCGCTCGGCGACGTCTTCTCCGCGCGGGCGGAGGTGTCCCGGCCAGGAGCAGGGCGTCTGCATTGTCGGGCGAGTCTTCTCCGCGCGGGCGGAGGTATCCCGCTGCCGACGTACGCCGAACTGACGACGACGTAGTCTTCTCCGCGCGGGCGGAGGTGTCCCGGACCGGGTGAACTCCCGGGCTACTTCGAGGCGGTCTTCTCCGCGCGGGCGGAGGTGTCCCGAGGTTGTTCGCGTCGACCAGGAGGAGCATCAGGTCCTCTCCGCGCGGGCGGAGGTGTCCCGCTCGGGTCGGTCACCAACATGATCCCGGACTGGTCTTCTCCGCGCGGGCGGAGGTGTCCCGGGCAAGACCATCTACATCATCCAGACCCCCGAGTCTTCTCCGCGCGGGCGGAGGTGTCCCGGCCGGACCGGGGTGGCGCTGGCCTGGCTCGACGTCTTCTCCGCGCGGGCGGAGGTGTCCCGGAGAACGGCCACAGCCTCGACATCACGTCGGAGTCTTCTCCGCGCGGGCGGAGGTGTCCCGAGGACGACGTCGGCGGTGTAGCGGATCGTCTCGTCTTCTCCGCGCGGGCGGAGGTGTCCCGACCACCTGGGCGTCCAGGACCTCCATGCCCAGGTCTTCTCCGCGCGGGCGGAGGTGTCCCGCGGACCTCAAGCGGTCCCGGCAGCGGGTGCAGGTCTTCTCCGCGCGGGCGGAGGTGTCCCGGAGGACGCCGTGGCCGGCGACCCGCTCAAGGCGTCTTCTCCGCGCTGGCGGAGGTGTCCCGGAGGGCCCCGAGGCCGACTACGGGCCCGTGGCGTCTTCTCCGCGCGGGCGGAGGTGTCCCGATGCCCCAGGCGCCGCGGCCCCGGTACTCGACGTCTTCTCCGCGCGGGCGGAGGTGTCCCGCCATGTACACCTGGGACGCCTGGTACGGCGGCGTCTTCTCCGCGCGGGCGGAGGTGTCCCGCAGTACGTGCGCTCGCCGCACCCACCGCACGTGTCTTCTCCGCGCGGGCGGAGGTGTCCCGTTCCAGGACGAGGGCGGCAACGTCTACGTCTGGTCTTCTCCGCGCGGGCGGAGGTGTCCCGACGACGAAGGGCGCCACCGGACCCTTCCCGGAGTCTTCTCCGCGTGGGCGGAGGTGTCCCGTCCTGCGGCAAGCAGGAGTCCCCGGACTCCGCGGGTCTTCTCCGCGCGAACGGAGGTGCCCCGGCGATTGACGAGGTCACGGCCGTCTTCGGACCGTCTCCTCCGCTCGAGCGGAGCTGTCCCGGCGAGCCGCGCCAACACTGCACCTCGCCGCCCTCTCAGGGTGTGCGAGTACGGTCCAGTGCCCACCCCCCTCGCGTTGCATGGCCTCACAAACCTCGGACTCGCCCGGCAGATTCCGAAAAGAGACGTCCCGCGATCGGGGTCACGAGCCAGTCCTATCTTCGTCACCGCCGCAGCTGGAAGCTCCGTGCGCGGGAGATCCGCCGCAGCGCCTCATAGATCCGATTATTCGAAAAGAGGAATCGAACTGCACTCTTTCGGGGAAATGACCATGCAGGGGAGGGCTCTTACTCTTGCATCTGCGGCTCTTCGGGTTCCCGTATGGGAATTGGGCAGGGCGGGCCGCGGTCGATAGAGGTCGATAGAGAGGGAAGTCGTGGAGATGGTGGTGGAGAACGGGATCTCGGCAGAGTCCATCCAGGGCGTTACGTGGAGGAAGGCGAGCGCGAGCATCGGTTCTGGGGAGTGTGTCGAGGCTGCCGGGCTGGGGGGCGGCTCGGTTGCCCTCCGGAACTCACGGTTCCCCGAGGGGCCGGCCCTGGTGTTCACGCGGGGTGAGTGGAGCGCATTCCTGGTGGGCGCCAAGGCGGATGAGTTCGACTGCCTTGAGGTCTGAACCGCACGTAAGGTAACGCTCTGGCCATAGTTTGTGGCGGCGGGCATCTCTCCTGCATTCTGTGGACAAATGACTGTCCGTAATATGCCGGAGACCGTATGCCCGCCGCTCACATGCGTCAGCCCGACCGCGACGCGCTGGTAGTGCCGATGCAGGATGGCGGAGACCGCCTCAGCGGCAGGATGCTGGGTGAGGAGCTGCGGGCCCACCGTGAACGGCGGGGTTACAAGCTGGCGGACGCGGCGCGGGTGATCCGCGGATCCACGTCGAAGATCAGCAGGATGGAGCACGGCCAGAGCCCCATCAAGTACCGCGACTTGAACGACCTTGCTCTGTTCTATGGTGTCTCCCGCGAGGAGCGCGCTCTTCTCGACCAGCTTCACCACCAGACCGGGAACGAAGACCTGTTCTTGCGGTTCGCTGACGTGACGCCGAACTACCTCAAGCGGCTCATCCGCTTGGAGCGCCTTGCTGAATGGATCACCGTCTACGAGTCCCGTGTGGTCCCCGGGCTCTTGCAGACGGAGGAATACGCACGTGCGCTGACCCGGATCATAGAGCTGGACCGGCCCGAGAACGAGATCGAGCTCATCGTCGGACTCAGGAAGCAGCGCCAGCTGATGCTCGGCCACCGGCGTCCCAACTTCGTGGCATTGATCTGGGAGAAGGTCCTGTATCAGCCCTTCGGGCCTGCCGGCATGATGGCCGAGCAGATGCGCTTCCTTCGCGCTGCGCACGCGACCAGGAACGTCAGCGTGTGGATTCTCCCGGACTGGTACATAGCTCCTCCGACGTCGGTCTATCACATGACCTACGAAGACGGGCAGAGTCAGGAGCTGGCGTACTCGGAGCACGCGGACGGCGCGAACTACATCACGAGCAAGCACCAGCTGGACCGTCTCCGGAAGCTGCTGACCAACCTCCGGGCCAACGTCTACAAGGGCCAGGACAACGCCGATGCCTTGGAGCAGGCCGTTGTCCACTGGGAGGGGCTGGCGGCGGAGCAGCCGGGCTGAGGCCGGATTCCGCGCCGGCTGCTCCGCGCAGGGTCAGCGCGTGGTTCTGACGCGGCCGACGCCGCCCCACTCGATCCAGTCGGTCAGCCGCATCTCCTTGGGAGGAGGCGGGGAGTCGGGGTACCAGTCGATCACGTCGACCAGGCCGGGGGGTTCGAGGATGTCCAGGGTGTCGAAGTAGCGTCTCACTTCGTCGGGTTCGCGTACGCGTCCCCATCTGTCCTCGGTGGCGTTCCGCATGAGCCGGGTGACGCCGTCGCGGACTGTCTCGTCGTGGCTGACGAGCTGGCAGATGACCATGTAGCTGCCGTGCGGGAGCTGGTCGGAGACGGCCCTTATCAGGGCGGCCGGGTCGCTCTCGTCCTCGGTGTCGGGGATGCAGTGCAGGACGGAGACGAACAGGGCGGCGATGGGCTTGGTCCAGTCGAGGAAGTCGCTGGTGGCAGCTCTTATGGCCTTCGTGCGTCGCATGTCGAGGTCGATGACCATGGTGTGCTCGTTGTCGTCGAGGTAGGTCTCGGCGTGGGCGAGGACCATCGGATCGTTGTCGACGTAGACGACTTTGGCGTCGCGGTGGATCCGCTGGGCGACTTCGTGGACGTTGTCCTGCGTGGGCAGGCCGCTGCCGTGGTCGAGGAACTGGGTGATGCCCTTCTCCTCGGCGAGGAAGCGTACGACCCGCCGGAGGAAATCACGGTTGTTGCGAGCCAGCTGCTGGGTGCTCGGGGCGATCTCCAGGAGCTTCGCGCAAGCGGTCCTGTCGACCTCGTAGTTCTGGGTGCCGCCTAAGAGCCAGTCGTACATGCGTGCCGCGCTGGCGTGACTGCTGTCGATCACGTGAGTTTGGGGTTTCTCCCCGTAGGTCATACGTGCTCCCCTGGGCCCTGGTCTGGGCCAACTCTGCCTGGATGTAAGGACTCATCCTAGGATTGAGCATCGTCGGCGGCTAGTCACTCTGATGAGTGCAGTGATGGCCAGTTACGCCGGGCGCGGGGCGCGAAAACGCCCGGCGCACGCCCTGCTTTTCGGGCGTGCGCCGGGCGGCCTTTTTATGCCTGAAACCGTTCGCCGAGATCGCGTTCGGCTCCGCGCAGCAGGGCCTGCGCGCTGGGCTCGGGCAGGCCCATCAGGTGGGCGGCATCATCGAGCGGCAGACGCAGGTCACGGTGGAGGAGGACGATGTCGGCCTGGTCGTTGCGCAGGACAGCATGGAATTTCTCCGCCGGGCTGGGGCTGCCGGCGTCCGGCGTCCGGTGTGCGGCGGCGGTACGAAGGTCCTCCCAGACCCGTGCTGCGGGGGACTGCGTGCCCAGCACGCTTACCCATCGAGGCTCCAGGGCGTCGAGGACGGCCTGGACGCAGCGCAGGGCTTCCGCGCGGTCGTCGACCCACGTCTCGGCGTACCGGACGTAGGACTCCCTGTTCGCTTCACAGAAGGCTTCGAACCCGATCCGGATACCGGAGATGCGGGTCCGCCTCATGGCCGGAGTCCTCCTTCCCTCTCGGACAGGTGTGCCACTCGGGCGGCCAGCCATAAGGGCTCGAAAGAACCTGGGTCCGCTCCGAGACCGGCGAGGAGGACGTGCAGGACCGACCAGGGTGGGACGTCCCTCCCCCGGAGGGCTGCCTGTATGACGGTCGGCTCGATCTCGGGCGGGCACACGTTGGTGAGCTGCGGTGATCCGGCAGCCAGCAGGGCACCGCGCAGGGCCGCGGCCAACCGTGCGCTCTCCTCGTTCGCTTCGGGAGCGGCCCGGCTTCCTGCGGCGCAGTCCCACAGATGCCGTAGGTCCTCCGGATCGCCGCCCAGCGCATGGGCGAGGGCGTAGACCTCCGGCCAGGAGGCCACCGTCCGGTCGCCGAGCAGGGCCGCGACCGTGGGGCCGGACAGGCCGGTGGCGGCCGACACCCGGGCGAGGCTTGTCCGGGCCGTCCTGTACAGGGTGCGCAGGGCGGAGCCGAGCCCGCGGGGCTCGGCCGGGGGCACCGTCGTTCGCCCTCCCTGGCGCGGTGGATGGGCTACCTCCGCCGAAACCGTGGCGGGGTCCCAGTCGATTCTTACGTGTGCGGGCCGGCGTGCGGAGAGCAGGCGGGCGACCTTGGAACCGCCCCATTTCGCCCGCGCCGAGGCTTCGCTGCACCCTGCCGCCGCCGCGATCTCGGACCACTCCTCACCCCTGCTGCGGGCGGCATCGACCGCCACGGCCACCAGGCACTCCGCGTCCATGGCCACGTCGCCGGCGAGCGCGCAGACGTCCTTGAGGGGCAGATGCTTGCTGCGGTGGAGGTGGAGGGTGTTGGTGACCAGGTCGTGGGTGATCGGGTGCCACGCCAGCCGCGCGGACCGCGGCACGCGTGCACGGTCCCGTTCGCGCTGAGCCCGCCTCCTGCACAGGGGCTGGCAGTAGGTACGGGGGCGTCCGCCCGCCGTCGAGTGTTTGATGGGACCCAGGCAGTACTCGCACCGGGTCGCCTGTGATGGCGTCGCCATCGGTGTTCTCCCTTCGCTGCCCCGCGGGCGGTCGCCCGCCGCGCCGGGAATCCGGCTGGCCAAGGCCGGGTGCAGGCCGCCGTGAAGCGGCCCGCACCCGTGAAGGGGTCAGACCTGGTAGATGCGCACCACGCGCACCATGCTGCGGCGGCTGACCATCACCAGCACCGGCAGCACCGGCAACAGGAAGGGCCAAAAGTCGGCGGCATGCGGCCCGAAGAGCACGAAGACGACGACGACCGTCAGGACGGCGACAAGGAAGAAGCTTCCGCACAGGCGGAAGTCGATCAACGAGGACCAGCGGGTTTCATCCGCGTCCTTGGGCGGGATAATGCCCTGAGGGTGAGCCGGGGGAGTCATAGCAGGCTCCCGGGTCGCTCCGGAGGTCATGAAATTCCTCTTTTCCGTTCGGAGTTTGATGGCCTGACCGCAATGGCCCCGGGGTGCCACCCGGGGCCATCTGCGCGCTGACGGCCATCATCAAGCTGTGTGCTTAGAGCCACCATATCGTCACACCAGGTGTCTTCGCTCCGCTTCGCAAAACATTCCCTTCGTGCAACTTTTGCCACCTGCAAGCGCGTGATCGAAGTGATCGGTATCGATCGAATGTGCGGCGAAGTTGCGATAGAAATTACGTCGACTCGGAAGCTTGTCGCGCACAATATTTTCGCTTCTGGGGTGAGAGGAATTAGCTTGCAGGGAATGCGCAGGTCGGAGGCCCCCGATCGGGTCAACGCCCGCAGCTCCTCCGCTCTCTGAAGCGGAACCCTCACGTCCGGCGGAGTCCGCTCGTGCAGATGGGAAAAATGCGAATGTGCGTAAGTGAATCATGGTGTCGGTAAGTGGCCGCTGGCGTGGCGTTCCCTGGAGTGTGGGGAGGCTTTGCGGTGTCGGGGTCTACTCGGCTCTGAGCGCAGCGTGCAAAACGTGCTACATGCACACATGGCGTGGGCGGGGTGACGCAGCAGGCAAAAGGCTCGGACACCCGACAGGGGAAAACAGGTTCGACTAAAGGCTTCGCGATAGCCCGGTTTGCTGCCCGATGTAACCGAACGCCCGTAAATCGCATGGTTTGCTGCGCATTCGGTGCGCCCCCGAAAACCGGTTAGGCAGTGCTCGACCCGCAGACTCAGACACGCATGATGGCTGTCGGCACAGGGAGGCGCCTCCTCCCCCTGTCTAATCGAATCCCCGACTGAACCCTCTCAGCAATGGTCCGAGCTCATGGGCGGCCCCGCATAGCGCACACAGGCGAGTGCCCGGCCGCTCGGCGCGATCAAGGGCCTGCTGCAAGGTCATGGCCGGTCGGCCCGGCGGGGCCTCTTCGCAGTCGGACGCGTGGATGACGGCGCGGTCAGGACCCCGCCAGCGCAGCGTCTGCGCGACCCAGCCAGGCGGTCGCCCGGGACCGAGCTGCCGCTCCACCGAATCCGGAGCCGGCAGGGGATAGGTCGGGACGCCCGCGTATGCGGCCGGGTCGACATCGATGCGGGGCCGGGCGTGATGGGGGGCGTCTACCCACATGCGGGTGGACGCCGTGGTCATCACGCCGTCCTCGTCACAGACCCACAGGTTGATCGAGACCAGGTATACCCAGCCACCGGCGAGCTGGCGCCGCTCCCACAGCAACCCCGTGGCTTCGCCCTGGGGCAGCAGGATCTGCACCGGCGGGGGAACGAAGTCGCTCGGCTCGCCGGCCCCGGGTGCCGGTGCAGCGGTTGGCGGACGGGGGGTGGCCACGGGTGATCGCCTCTCTATGCTGCCGAGACCCACAGGCGGGCTCGGGCCAGGCGACGCAGCTCGACCATGTCGGTCGGGGAAGTGCCGGGCATCGCCCAGTGCGGGTGGGCGTAAAGATCGCGCAGGGCCTCGATCAGCTCGTGCCGCAGTGAGGCGGTAGCCGTGCCAGGAGGCTGCTGTGCGAGGGCGTCGTAGGCCCAGATCGCCCGGACCTGAGCCTGTACAAGATCGGATGGGAAGGGTGCTCGCGCCATACCCCAATTAGGCCACCTGTTCGAATTTGAGGGCAAGTCGATGCTGGCTCTGGAGCTAGCGGCAACTGTGATGTCCTGTGCCCCCAAGGCCGCAGGCTCCCGTCTCCTGTGGGACCTCCTGCGCGTCCTGCCCCCGGCCAGCCGCTCCAGCCCCTGAGCCCGCGCCGGTCAGCGGGCCCGGTACACGCAGACCTGGAAGAAGGCCATGTTCGACGGGCCGCCGGGCTGGGCGGGGAGGACCCATACCGCGTCCCCGCGGGTAGGTTCCTCCCTCAGTAGCTGTTTCTGATCCCCGGTTCTGGGTAGTTTTGCGCCCTAGGCTGGGCTGGTGTCTGAGGACGCTGCGAGGGCCGGAGAGAGGAACTGTCGGGCCTGCGGGGAACGGCTGAGGCCGGATGCCCGGCCCGGTGCCGCGTTCTGCTCGTCGGTGTGTCGTTCCAGGCAGTGGCGGAAGGAACGCCGGCTGCGGAAGCGTCTGGCGGCCGTCCGGGACGAGGCTGGCATGGTCAAGTGTCCGGAGTGCGGGGCCTGTTGGGTGGCGGGTGTCGATCGCCGCTCGGACGCCCGCTACTGCTCACGGCGGTGTGTCGTGCGGGCTTGGAGGAGCCGGAAGGAACCGTTCGCGGACCGGTCACAGTGACCGCTGAACGAACGCATCCTGAGTCCCGCTTCGGTCATGGGCCGGTCAATTTCGATCGTTCGTTGTGATCTTCCTATTTGCAGTCGGACTCTCGGTGACGGATGCGGGCCCTGTCCCGTCGCGGCTCGAAGTGCCGTGCCCTGGCCCGTACTTGGGTGGTGAAAGCCATGTCCGAGGACAACGAGAACATCGGTGCCGTCAGCCAGTCCCGCTACGAACAGATCGTGGTCGAGCTGCGGGAAGTCGTCGAACAGCAGACCCGGGGGCAGTTCACGATCGGGGACCGCGCCCTTGAGGTCGAGCCGATGAGGCAGCGCGGCGGTGTGGTCGGAGAGAGCGAGTACACCGTCGAGCAGTCGCTGAAACGGCTCGCCGAGGACATCGGTCTGAGCGCCGGCACGGTGAAAACGGCCAGGTGGGTGGCCTCCCGCTGGCCGAAGGGCAAGCGGCAACCGAAGATCGCGTCCTACACGGTCCACCGGTCGCTGGCGAACATCGAGGACGAGGACGAGCGGTTCGCGGCAATCCTGACGCCGCCGGACGGCAAGGCCCGCTGGACCACCGACGACGCCAACCGGCGGGTGGGGCAGCAGGTGGAGACGCCGATCACGCCGCAGGAGAAGGTCACCGCGATCCACTCGCTGGCCCGGGACGCGGAGGTCGCAGCAACCGTGACCACCGACTTCCTGAAGCGTCCGCAGGTCGCGGCCAAAGTGTCGGCGGAGGACAAGGTCCGGGTGGTGGAGGAGTTCACCCGCGACGAGGCGGTGGCGACCACCGCCGCGACCAGTCTGCTCCGGCGGCCGGACGTCGCGTTCAAAGCGATGAGCGATGACACGGCCCGCTTCCAGGTCAACTCTGCCCAGGCTGAACGCAGTCGGCAAGCCCACGACTACTTCGAGCGCACGAACCCCGTCGCGCCGGCCGTCCGCAGCATCGACCGCACGGTGGAGTTCCTGGACCTGGTCACCGCCTGCCACTCGTTCGTCGCCGCGGCCGGCCGCGCCGTTCCCGGCCTGCGGGACCGGACGCTGTCCGAGGACGAACGCGCGATCGTGCACCAGAACGTCGCCAAGGTGAAGGCGACGCTGGACTGGATCGAAACAGCGATCGACACCGGCAAGGTCGACATGGACGACGAGCTCGCCCGCATGCTGAAAGGCGAGTGATCATGCCCCGCGCCTCACGCAAGAAGGGAGACGCGGCCAGACGCCATGCCGACACCATCCGCTTCGTGCTGTTCGAAGCCCGCCCGGCCGGACTGGACTTCGCCCAGCTGGTCCGCGCGGCGGATCTCTCCCCCTGCCAGGTCAGGGCCGGCCTCGGCGCCCTGAAAGACGAGGCCGCGTCCAAGGGCTGGCCGCCGCTGATCTGGACCAGGCCGGACGGCTACCAGCTCGGTGCCGAACGGGCCGCGCTGGAGGCATACGAACGGGCGGTGGTCAGCGAGAAGCTGACCCAGTTCCGCCGGTTCATCACCGGCACCGTCGCCCCGCATGCCGCCGCCCACCCGAACGACAAGTGGGTCAAGCACATCGTCGCCCAGCTCAACTCCATCGAATCCACCCTCGACCTCATCGCCAATGCCTGACCGTTCACCCTCGCGCGGTGGCCGGCCGGCGAAGCCGGTCGGCCACCGCCGCAGGTCAGATGGGGAGGGACATGCGTCGCGCCAGCTATCCCTCGGACACCTCAGACGCCGAGTGGGCCCTGATCGAGCCGCTGCTGCCGACGCCGGCCTGCGACACCGCCCGGGGCGGCCGGCCGGAGAAACATCCCCGCCGCGAGATCGTGGACGCGATCCGCTATGTCGTGGATACCGGCTGCAAATGGAGGGCCCTGCCTGCGGATTTCCCTCCATGGAGGACCGTTTGGGGGTTCATGGCCCGCTGGGCGGCGGCCGGGATCGTCGGCCAGATCCGCGACGTCCTCGCCGGTCGGATCCGCCGGGGCATGGGCAAAGGCCCCAGAGCCGTGGCCACGATCATCGACTCCCAGTCCGTGAAGGCGGCTTCGACCGTCGGCAAGGACTCCCGGGGCTACGACGCGGGCAAAAAGATCAATGGCCGCAAGCGGCACCTGGTCGTGGACACCAAGGGCCTGCCGCTGTTCGTCATGGTCACACCTGCCGACCTGCACGACTCCGCCGCGGCGAAGGAAGTGCTGTTCCGGCTGCGGTTGATGCACCCCGAGATCACCATCGTCTGGGCTGACCGGGCCTACGCGGGAAAGCTCGTGACCTGGGCAAAGCGTCATCTGAACCTGACGATCAAGACCGTCAGCCGCCCAAAGGACAGCTCCGGTTTCGTCATCCTGCCCCGCCGCTGGGTCGTCGAGCGCTCGCTGGCCTGGATGATGAACGCCCGCCGGCATGCCCGCGACTACGAACGGCTCGTCCAGCACTCCGAGACGCTGATCACCTGGGCCGCGATCACACTGATGACCAAGCGCCTTACCCGCACGGGGACAGCCACCGCCTGGGCCAGAAAGCTGGAACCTGTTGGCTGACCTGGTCATTCGCTGGGCTCCGAGTCGTCCCCGAACTCCTTGCGCCAGCGCAGAAACTCCAGGTTCTGCCACATCGCCCCGACCTCGATCTGGGCCGCCGTCAGTCCAGTCTCCCGGACCAGATCTTCCTCACTGAGCCCTTCAGGATGCTGTTCGAGGACGCGGGCGATCTTCCCCGCGAAGAGTTCGCCGGCGACGAACGGCCGACGTTTGTACTGCTCGACCAGCTCGGCCAGGTGCTCACGCGAACACCCGACCACCATCCGCTTCCCATCCAACACCGGGTCGGACGAGTGGACAGCCGACGAGTCCGGGACAACCGAGTACCACTCGGTGCTGTCCGACACCACGGCCCCGCACCAGTCACACAGCTCCGGCTGCGACTCTTCCTCGGCGCCGTCCTCCGACTCACGGTCTGTCACCAGACCTGTCTATCGGCCGCGGCACCGTCAGCACTCACGACGCTCCGAAGCCCGCGAAATGGTTCGCCGCCGGAAGAAAATCAACGGCCGCAAGCTCCCACGGGATTTACCCTGCTCCGGTCAGCCGCCAGCAATACCCTCATCCCTCGCCTCCTCAGCAATCACCTTTGGGTACTCGAGCAACGAAGGCAAGGACACCACCTGCGACATCCGCATTATCGGCACGCGACATGTCGGCGCCCTGCGAGACAGGGGCGCTCTCGCAAACACGTTGAACGGGCTTGGCCGGGAAGAACCTGGAGAGAGGGAGGTCCGCACCTCCACATTGATTCAGCGCGCCGCCCACCGGCACGCCTGCCACGTTGCCACCGATGGCACCGGTTCCGTGGCTGGTAGGTCCGCTGGCCACGGCGCCGTTGTTCAGGTTCTTACAGGCGGTGCCAAATGCGGGACTGAGGAAGTCACCGATCCCGCCCGCCGCAGCGGGCGCGGCAGTGGCTAGTGCAGAACTGAACGCCGCAGCGGCAACACCAAGGACAGTCAAAGTTCGGTGTGTAGTCATACCCGGCAAAACGAGATAGCCCAGCCATCGGTAACGACCCTTCCGAATCAAAAGAAACCCTCCAGGTCGCGTTCTGAGTTCCCAAACACTCACTCACATGCAGAGGGATCCGGCCGGGCCCAGGTGCCCAGGGCCAGGAAGCCGGTTTGCGGCTGCGAGGCGCCGGTGCAGGTCGTAGCGCGACACCGGGCCATCCCCGTCGGCCTTCGGGACAGCCAGAAGGACCGTATCCGGGCATGGCTGCGCAGGGCGCGTGGTGACCTGGCCGCGCGGTCTGGTCTTTGCTCCTTTGGGAGGCGGTGGGGTCAGATGGTGTACCGGCGGTAGCGGTCGTTCTTGAAGAGGTAGATGACATCGTTGCTGCCGGGAGTGGCGCACGCCGCGGACAGCGAGTACGCGAAGGTGGTTCCCTGTACCGAGGGCCAGCCCGCGCTGATGCTCCAGGGACCGTTGACGATCTTCTCGGCGTGCCGGTCGTAGCGTACGTACTGGTCGCCCTTGAAGAGGTAGAGGTCGTTGGTGTGGCCGGGGACCGGGCAGGCGGCGTCGACTCCGCTCATGAACGAGGTGCCGAACAGGCCCGGCCAGTTGAACATGATCAAGTCGGGTTCGGCGTGTGCCTTCTCGGTGGAGACGTTGTAGCGCATGTAGTGCGGGCCCTTGAACAGGTAGACGTCGGTGGTGGTGCCCGGCACCTGGCAGGCCGCGTCGATGCCGTAGGTGAATGCGGTGCCGTCCAGGCCCGTCCAGGAACCGGCGATGCTCTTGGGGCCCGCGACGATCTCTTCCGTGAGCGCGTTGTAGCGCAGGTACTGTTCGCCCTTGAAGAGGTAGAGGTCGCTGGCGCTGGTCGGGACGTTGCAGACAGCGTCGAGGCCGGCGGTGTAGGCGGTGCCGGCCAGGCCGGGCCAGCCGGCGGAGATCAGGCTGCTGCTGCCGACCGGCACCACGGGTTCGTCGCCCGTGTAGCGGACGGTGAGGGAGAAGTCACCCATGCCTTCGGAGGAGGCGTCGAACCTCCAGCTCGCAGTGTGGTTCTGGCTCTCGTAGATGGCACCCAGGGCCGACGGGCCGAAGGCGATACCGCGCGTGAGGACCAGGTCGTCCTTGTTGCGCAGCGACTCCCAGATCGTGGCGAGCATGCTCACGGCCGTGTACATGTGGCCGAGCAGTTCCATGTTGGGCATCAGGCTCAGGAACATGTCGTGGTACTTGAGGGAGTCGACCACCTGCTGGAGCGCCTCGCCCAGCGCCGCGTACCACTCCGCGTTGGACTGATCCGCCTCCCAGATGGTGATGACCGACGTGCCACACCCGGCGAGGGTGGTGTCGAAGAACGCCTTGTCGCCGGAAACGTGATCACCCGCTACCGGGTAGCTCTCGCCCTCGGTGACCGACCCGGTCTCCCCGGTGCGGGTGGTGTGCTGGTAGTCGGCGGCGTTGCACGCGGCGGTCCAGTAGATCTCGTCCCTGCCGCCCCACTGGTCCCCGACCGCCTTGTGGCAGTAGAAACTGCTCCACTCCAGACGGGCCCGGAACGAAGTGTGAGAGCGGGCGGCGTTCGTCTCCTCGCTGCCTGTCTCCGAGAGGTAACCGGTGACGCCGAAACCGTACTCGCCCAGCGCGGCGGTGAACTGCGGGCTGTCCCCGGCCTCACCCGAAGCCAGGACCGCCGCGTCCATCACGGCCATGTTTGGCATCGCGCCGATCAACGGCACCAGTTCACGTACCGCCGTCCAGTACTGCTCACGGGTGAACCCCTGCTCCAGGTCGCGCCGGGCAACCGTCTGCGGCACGAGCGCCACCGCCCCCCGTCGGCGCTGCCCGAGGTACAGGCTACCGATCCCGCGTACCTCCTCCTCGCCCAGCACCCGCTTCAGCGGCTCCAGCAGAGCCTGCTCCAGCTCCGTCAGCTCCAGCCCCTGCTCGTATCGAGCCGCGGCGTGCAGCCACACCCCCGTCATGAGATTCACCGGCCCGCCACGGCGCACCGCCTGCGTCCGCAGCCCTTCCCCGGTCCCCGACAGCAGGGCCTGCCACCGCTCCAGACGCCGTGCCCGCGCCTGCTCGCTGCGGGCTGCGTCGATGCCCGTACCGTCGCCCATCCCAGCCTCCGTGTCACCCACGGCCGGACACGCGCCGGCACCACCGGAAAGCGTAGAGACGCGCCCTTCTCTCCGGACGGTTTGACCGCGAATGGCCGAAACAAGTCATGCCGATAGCCCGGTGCCCGCGCGCCCAGCGCCCGGGCCGTCCCGATGCCGGTGCGGCGCGGACGAGCAGGCACCGACATCTCACGCCGACCGAAGCGAACGCCGGGCTCTCCGACCCCAGGCGACAGAGGCCGTTGACGGCGACCGGCTCCGCTGCGGGGGAAACCTGCGGGCTGCGACCCGCGATGGCATCACAGGTCCCACCCGACATGCCGTTCCGGGGAGTGAAGGCGCTCTCAGAGAGTCGATGTTCGTGCAGGTCCTTCCCGCATCCGCCGCCGGTGCTTATCCTCAACGGACATGAGGGACGTATACACCGCCTTGGACTCCGCCACTCAATTATGGGGAGAGCTGGGGCGTGTCAGCTCTACCACCGAACTCCTCGATGCGGCACACAGCTTGTGGTGCGGACCCCGTTGTGACGAGGGACCGGGTTGTCCCTTCCTGCACTACCCCCGCACCCGCCCGCCCGACGCGCCACCGCGCTCGCCGGCTTCCCACTACACCCGGCGCACCGCCGAACTGTTCGGCCTCATGGGCGGCGGCTACCAGCCCGGCACACCCCAGGTCCACGAACTCAGCCTCTGGCCCCTGCTGAGACAGAGCATCACGAGGACCGATGCGGGTGCGACGGCCGCACTGGACTACACCGACTGGTCGAAGAAGCACGCGGCCTCCGCGACCGAGCTGTGCCGCTACATCTGCCGCGACGTCCTGCAGTGGATGGCGCTGTGGTGCGGTGACCGTTACGACATCCAGCCCGCCGCCGTGCACTACGTCGCCCTCACCAGCATCGTGGACGATCTCTGCATCCCGCCCCTCGACCTGGTGACGGGCCGATTCCGGCTCTACGAGCGCTCCGCCGCCGACCTCGCCGTCGCCCTGGACCACCAGGGATGGGGCCGTCACGGCGTGCACGCCATGCTGGCCATGGCCCGCCAGTACCTGCTCCAGTACGCCGAGAAGACCCACCGAGCCCTGCATCCACGCCTCAACGACCTGGAGAGCGTCTGGGACGCCGTGATCTACCGGACGTACACCGCCAACACCTACGGCGCCGCCATCGCCATCGAACAGGTATGCGGCCAGGTGTGCGACCTCAACGAGATCACGTGGACATGGCGGATGGACTCCGCCATCTGCGACGCCATCTCCATGGACCTCGCCAAGACCGCAGCCCTGGACATCTACCACGTCGACAACCACCAGCCCACCGCCCACGCCCAGCACGCCCGCCGCCGCGAAACCGGCTACCACTCCCTCTACCTGGACCTCATCGCCGACCTCGTGGCCACCGGGGCCCCAGACCCACTCGTGCACTTCGGCCGTTCCGGCTTTCTCTTCGTGCCCTTGGTCGAGCGCTATCCCGAACGCCGGCACGGCCGCCGCCACCCCCTGCGGCCCGCCATGCAGACACGTCTCCACGAGCTGTTCGGCGACACACCCACAGACCCCCACATCGAGCACGCCTTCCAACCCGAATTTCGATGACACAGGACACGCATCAGGAAGGGGCGGCCACCCGGGGACCGTGACCGCCGCTCTCACCGGCCCGGTTCCGCTGCTCTCCTCTGTCTGTGCCCCGCCGGCCGGACCGCGAGCACGGTGCGGACCTGCGTTCCGGATCAGAAGGTGCCGGGGAGTGCGCCGGTGACCTCGTTGCCGTGGCTGTAGAGGTTGGCGATAGCGACTGCCTGCCCCGCGGCCACATGAGCCGTTCGAAGGAGGCCACGTCGAGGTCGCGCAGCGCACCCTGGTGTGGTCCTTCCGCCTCGTACCGCCCCGCTGAGGTCCACAGCACCGGGCCGGCGGTGGTAGGACTGTGGTGTGGGGCATGCTGTCCTTTCGGCGCGCTGCCCCGTACGGTGCAGGTGGAAGACGGTTTGCGCCGATGGACTGCGAGGCCGGAGGTCTGTATGGAGTCGTCGAGGGTGACGGTTCGCTACGACGCGCACGGCAGGTTTGTCGTGAGCTGCGCAGGCGAGTTCGATCAGGAGACGGTCGGTGAACTCGCGGCCGCCTGCGACCGGGTGGACGCGGACGCAGGGCTGGTGGTGCTCGACGTGAAGGATGTGGCCTTCGCTGACTCGTCCTTCCTCAACACCTTGATCCAACTGCGCAACACCGGCCCGCTGGTCCTCCAGGGGCCGCTGCCGGACCAGCTGCACCGGCTGCTCAGTGTGACGGGGGCGCTCCCCCTGTTCGAGGTACGCGACGCCGGCGCGCAGGCCGGCTGAGCGCCCGCCGGATCAGCCCTGGGCTCTCTGCCTGCCGGCGTGATCGTCGACAGCCTCGGTGACTGCCGGCAGTACGGGCCGCCAAGCTCTAGGTCGTAGACGCCCTCCACCACGCTTGCCAGCAGGACCACGTCCTGATGTCTCCACTCGGGCATCAGCCCAATCGGCCCGGTAGCCACCGCAATGCATCCCCAATGGCCCGGAACGTGGCGGGGGGATGGCAAACATGCCTCGGCATGTCGATCGCCAGCCGAGGGCATCCGGATGGGGTTCAGTACTAGGGCCTGTCCGATGGGTCAAGAACAGGGATGCCCATCCAGGCCGCCATGAGGCGCTTTAATGCCCAGGTGGTGAACTGGACGCAGATGCACGACTGCTACGGGGATGTCGATCGAGTCCCCGCGCTTCTGGCACAGGTGGAGCTCGAGGACGACGCCGAAGCATGGAAGGAACTGGGATACCGGCTGGTCCTCGAACGCGACCTCGTCTTCCCCGCCAGCTTTGCCGCCTTGCCGCGCTTGATCTGCCTTGCCTCCAGGAGCGCACAGGCGCGTGGACTAGCGGGAACGATCCTGCGGTGCGCGGCAGGACACCATGGCTGCGATGACCTACTGGCGGGCTGCGCCGACGAAATCTCCGGGTTCCGCAAGTTGCTGGACCGGCACCTGCAATCGCGGCCAGTCGACTACCTCCCGGCCTTCCTCGATTCGCTCGCGGCCATGGAGGAGTACCACTGGAGTGCCGCCCTGGGGGACTTCACGGACGACTTCTACCACCTGGCATGCCCCCACTGCGCCGTAAAAGTGACGATCGCCATCGGGGACCACGGGCGCTATGCAGCGATCCGGGACTGGAACCGGGGCGACGTGGACCGCCGTGACCTACGGCCGACGCCCTCCGAGGCACTCTCCGGTACCAGCCGGTGGATGTACGAGACTGCCGTCCGCGACGGGCGCGAGGCACTCGCTGACGGAATCGCCTACCTCTTCGGCAAGGCTGAGTGCCCACGCTGTGCCAGCGTCTTTGACATCGCGGCCGAGTACACATCCGCCAACCGACCCGTCCTGCGGTAGGCCAGGGCGGGGCGGAAGCAGGCGAGAAGGGGCTCAGGAGCGGAGCCAGAGCCGGATCGCGGTGACGGTCACCGTGCCGTGGAAGACGTAAGCCCGTTTGTCGAATCGAGTGGCCACGACACGGAACCCTTTGAGGGCGTTGATCGTGCGCTCGACCTCGTTCCTGTGGCATACCGGGCCCGGTCGAAGCCGGTGGGCCGCCCGCCCTTGCTACCGCGGTTTTGCCGGTGGGCTTGCTGGTCGCGGCGCTCGGGGATGGTGTGCCAGATCTGTCTGCGTCGCAGATAGCGGCGGTTGAGGCGGGAGCTGTATGCCTCAGCGGACGCCGCCCACCTTCACCTACCAAATGGATCTTCGTGGTCAGCCCTCCTCGGGAACGGCCCAGCCCTTCGTCGTCCCGATGATGAGCGGGCCGACTTCGCCTGCCGGGGAGCACGGAGGCTGCTTGCGTGCACCGGCCGCATGCTGATGCGCCCGGCAGACCGTCGAGTCCACCCCGCCATCGTCCAGTCGAGACGGCCCTCGCTATCGGCATCGGCTTGGACTGCCTGCAAGATCTTGTCCCAGGTACCGTCCGCCGACCATCTGCGGTGCCTGTCATGCACCGTCTTCCACTGGCCGAATCGCATGGGCAGGTTCCGCCACGGGATGCCGGTCCGTTGCCGGAAGAGAATGTCGTTGATTACCACCCGGTGGCTCTTCCACCGCCCGCCTCGGCCTGCGCTCTTTGGCAGGTGCGGTGCCAGCCGGGCCCACTCCGCATCTGTCAGATCACCCGGCCCCACAACGAACGGAGCGATTCACCAGTCAGCCTGTCACGCGACCCATCGGACAGGCCCTAGGGGCCGGCACGACTGCCCGAGGGTGAACCCGCCCTACGGTCGGGATTGCTCACGGCAGACAAGGAATTCGCTGGGAGGACTGGAATACGGGACAGCGGCATGTCAATCTACACAGCCGTGATCGAGCGGGGGATTCCGATGGATCCCCCTCCTGTCCCCAACCATGGCATTGACCAAGGAGGTCATTTCTCCCGAATGCTGCTTCGCTACCTTCACATTCTCTTCTGTACTTCCCTTCTGCTCTTCTGTGCACTAAACGCGGTGCTTTCTCAACCGGATGCGGGTCGATTGCTTCTGTCGACTGCCTTGCTCCTGTGGGCTGGCAGCCTGCTCACCGTGGATCAAGCTCAACGCCGCCTCCGTTGCGACCGGTACGTCCTCGCCTACGTAGCGGCCCAGCCGAAGGTGAGCCCGGCCGGAGCAGCTCAGGCCCTTGACCTCACCCCCCGCGCGGCCGAGGCGAGCCTTGAAAGGCTGGCGGCTGATGGCCTGCTGGCCCGCGATGCGGAAAAGGTCGACCAGAAAACCTACAGCGTGCGCGTCAGGTAAGCACTACCTGCTGGCGGATACATACACCACGATCCCCGGTTTCCGAAACCGGGGATCGTGTGGACGATCAGTGGTGCGTGACGGCTGCTTGGCGGTGGACCGGAACGAGGTGGGCACCGCCACGCCTGCATCCCTCCGCGCCTACGGTGTCGGTGGCCGGCTGCCGACCCTCCGGGCCGAACCGACCCCGCTGGCGACCAGTACCCGCCCCAGCGCCTCGACCATGGGAATCGGCATCGGACGAGGGCCGAACCGCATCATGACTGGGGCTGCCTCCGCCGCCGTTTCCTACGACAGCGACGTAGAGCGAGCCAAGGCAACCGTCGATGACGTCAGTGTCTACGCGGTGATCGGGCGCCTCGCCGCCGAGCAGGTTTCCGTCACGTGCCGGGCTCAGAGGGGCTTGGGAACGCGGGGCGTCACCACGCTCACCCGGGCCTCGGTGGGAACTACCGAGCTGCCCGCGAGCCCGGCACCCAACACCGTGATCCGGTACCCCGCCGTCGCGCCCGTGCTCGAACTGACGGTCAACGAGCAGTCGACCGCCCAGGGCGCCTTGACCGTCAACGCCCTGCACGCACGCGCACTGGACGGCTCCGCGGACCTCGTCATGGGCTCGGCCACCTGCGGCCCCCTCGCCCCGCCGGACGAGCACACGTGCCCGGACGGCTTCGTCGCGTGCGGCGACGGCAGCTGCATCGACGCTTCTCTGGTGTGCGACGGTGACAGGGACTGTGCCGATGGCAGCGACGAGATCTACTGTGACCCGACTGCCGACGTGCAGTGTCTGGGGCACTGAGCAGGCCCGCCCGCGCCTGCTGCCTTCCCGGCCGCACGGCGGGTCCGCCACGCCGTGTCGGCCCCGGGCTGCGGCTCAGGGAGAAGACCGGCGTGCCGCCACCAGTGCTTGTCGGCCGAGGTGATCATGCCGATGTCTCTCAGGAACGGGACGACCCTGGCTCCACTCCACAGCAGCGTTTCTCGGAAGTGGGGGTCGGTGCGTAGCTGGCTACGAGCCGCGCGCGGGTCCAGGCCCATGTCCAGATAGACGCGGTTGTTGACGAGTAGCTTGGTGACCGCTACGGCACGCACGCCCATCCGCTGGCGCTGTACAGCGAGGCGGGCGGGCGGGGTGCGTCTGACGGAGTCCCGCATGGCGGCACGGGCGAAGGTGATGTGCCGGGCTTCATCTGCGACGTGGCTCCGACCTCAGCGCCGCCGCCCTCGGCGGCTCCACCGCCCTGGCCAGCCATTTCGTCAAGGCCGGCACCAGGATGGCGATCAACAGCTCCCCCG
>NZ_JBEYVX010000048.1:0-45302 GCF_040644195.1 Streptomyces sp. NPDC047014
GTCCCCGCAGGACGAGCGCGCAACCACCCCGCACAGGACGACCATGCCCGCACGCGCGAGCCGAGGAGACCTTCCGGAGGGGCACCGCCCCACCCCTGCGCGGGCCAGCCGACCCGGAGCCGAACCCGCTCACCGCGCCACCCCGCACCCGGAACACCGCAGGGCGCCGGGTCAGGCTCCCCTGCCCCGCAGCTGCGCGCCCAGTACCGTCGGGGCCTCCGTCAGGGAGGGGCCGTACCACGTCAGGTGGCGGCCGCTGACGAGGGCCGGGCGGAGGGCCGGGAAGGCATCCGGGCCGTCCTCCGCCGTGAAGCGGTACGGCTCGTCCGGGAGGACGACCAGGTCGCAGCCCGCACCCACCCGCACCAGCTCCTCCACCGCGACCCGCGGATACCGCTCCGCATGCCCGGCGTAGACATTCCGCACGCCCAGCCGCCCCAGCACGTCCCCCGCGAACGTGTCCCGCCCCAGCACCATCCACGGCCGCCGCCACACCGGCACGAACGCATCGAGCCGAGCCCCCGGCTCCACCCCCCGCCACACCCGCTCCGCGTCCACCAGCCACCCCGGCCGCCGCACCAGCCCCAGCGCCCCCACCAGCACCCGCTCCAGCTCCCGCAGCGCGGACGGCACGTCCCGTACCTCCGTGACCAGCACCTCCAGCCCCGCCGCGCGCAGCGCCTCCAGGTCCGGGGCCCGGTTCTCCTCCTCGTTGGCGATCACCAGATCAGGAGCCAGATCCACGATCGCCCGTACGTCGGGGTTCTTCGTCCCCCCGATCCGCACCGGCCCCCCGCCCGCACCGGCCGCACCGGCCGCACCCGCCCCGCCGAGCTCCGCAGGATGCGTGCACCAGTCCGTCACCCCGGCCAGCACCCCCGCCCCGCTCACCGCCACCGCCTCCGTCAGCGACGGCACCAGCGACACCACCCGCCGCGCCACCCCGCTCAACGCCCCGGCGCCGGCGGCTCGGACGTGGCGTGGATGTGCTCGCCCACCGCGACCACCAGGATCCGGGTGTCCTCGGTGACCGCCCGCCAGCGGTGCCGCACACCCCCCGACAGGAACAGCGCGTCCCCGCTCTCCAGCCGGTACGCCCGCCCCTCGGCCTCCACCTGGCACGCGCCCGCGACCACGTACATCAGCTCGTCGTTGCGGTGCTGGTACTCCCGCCCCGCGTCCTGGTCCCCGGTGAACTCCAGCGCGTGCAGCTGATGATGACCGCGCACCAGCGGCCGTACCCCCGGCACCGGATTCAGCCCGGACTCCTCGCCCGCCCGTACGAGGTCCACCGTGCGCGCGGTGTCCGAGGCGGCGAGCAGTTCGACGGCGGTGGTCTCCAGCGCGTCGGCCACCCGCTCCAGGGACCGCATGCTGGGCCGGGCCCGCTCGTTCTCTATCTGGCTCAGGAACGGCACCGACAGACCGCTGCGCGCGGACACCGCGGCCAGCGTGAGGGAGAGCGCACGGCGGCGCTTGCGCACGGCGACGCCCACGCGCAGCGGCTCCTTGCCGTCCTTGTCCTTGCTCTTCTCGTCCCTGTCGTCCATCGTGCCGCGCGTACCGTCCGTACCGTCCGTGCCGTCCGTGCCGTCCCTGTCGTTCATTTCGGGGCTGCCCTCCCCATGTCCGTCGCACATCGGCGTGCTGTAAGCACCTTACGCAGCAACCGCCTCCGGTTTCGCCCGCACGGCTCTTCCCGTACACAACCGCTCACGGACCGTCGCCCTCCGCGGGCGGCCGACGGCCCGTGGCGTTGCGGCATCATCGACCCCGTGACGACACGACGACTGATGCTCCTGGACACCGCTTCCCTCTACTACCGCGCCTACTTCGGGGTTCCGGATTCCGTCCGCGCACCCGACGGCACCCCGGTCAACGCCGTACGCGGACTGCTCGACTTCATCGGCCGGCTCGTCCAGGACCACCGCCCGGACGACCTGGTGGCCTGCATGGACGCCGACTGGCGGCCGCACTGGCGGGTGGAGCTGATCCCGTCCTACAAGGCGCACCGCGTCGCCGAGCTGACCGAGACCGGCCCGGACGTGGAGGAGACCCCGGACACCCTCGCACCGCAGGTGCCGATCATCGAGGCAGCGCTGGACGCCTTCGGCATCGCGCGGGTGGGCGTCGCCGGCTACGAGGCGGACGACATCATCGGCACCCTCACCACGCGGGCCACGGGCCCGGTGGACATCGTCACCGGCGACCGGGACCTCTACCAGCTGGTGGACGACGCCCGGCAGCGGCGCGTGCTGTACCCCCTCAAGGGCGTCGGCAGCCTCCAGGTCACGGACGAGGAGTGGCTGCGCGCGAAGTACGGCGTGGACGGCCCCGGCTACGCGGATCTCGCCCTGCTGCGCGGGGACCCGAGCGACGGCCTGCCGGGCGTCCCGGGCATCGGGGAGAAGACGGCCGCGAAGCTGCTCGACGCCTTCGGCGACCTGGCCGGGATCATCGCGGCGATCGACGACCCGGAGTCCGCGCTCACCCCCACGCAGCGCAAGCGGCTGGACGAATCACGTCCGTATCTGGCGGTGGCCCCGAAGGTGGTACGGGTGGCCTCCGACGTGCCGTTGCCGCAGTTCGGCCCGGCTCTGCCGAGCGCCCCGGCGCAGCCCGAGATGGTCGACGCGCTAGCCCATCGGTGGGGTTTGGGTGGAGCCGTGTCACGTCTGAGCGGCGCTCTGCGCTCCTGAGGTGCTAACTTAGGTAAGGCTAAGTTTCGCAGGAGTCAGGGGAGACACCGTGGCAGAAGGACGCGCCCGCACCGTCGGCACCGCCGTCGTCGTACGCACCGAGCGGCTCTCGCCGCATATGGTGCGGCTTGTGCTGGGTGGTGAGGAACTGGCGGAGTTCGGCGCGGGCACGTACACCGACCATTACGTCAAGCTCCTGTTCGCTCCCGCAGGTGTGCACTACCCCGCTCCCTGGGACCTCGAACGCATCCGCGCCGACTTCCCGCGCGCCCAGTGGCCGCGCCAGCGCGCGTACACCGTCCGGAACTGGGACCCGGCCCACCTGGAGCTGACCCTCGACTTCGTCGTCCACGGCGACGAGGGCCTGGCCGGCCCCTGGGCGGCCCGGGCCCAGCCCGGCGAGCTCGTACGCTTCCTGGGCCCCGGCGGCGCCTACGCCCCGGACCCGACGGCCGGCTGGCACCTGCTGGTGGGCGACGAGAGCGCCCTCCCGGCGATCGCCGCGGCGATGGAGCGGATGCCGGTGGGCGCGGACGTCCGCGCGTTCGTGGAGATCGAGGGCCCCCAGGACGAACTGAAGGTCGCCACCCCGGACGGCGTCACGCCGATCTGGATCCACCGCGGCGACCGCCCGGTGGGCGAGGCGCTGGTGGAGGCGGTCCAGTCCCTGCGCTTCCCCTCCACGGACGTCCACGCCTTCGTCCACGGCGAGGCGGGCTTCGTGAAGGACCTCCGCCGCCACCTCCGCCTGGAACGCGGCGTCCCCCGCGAACGCCTCTCGATCTCGGGCTACTGGCGCCAGGGCGAAACGGACGAGGGCTGGCGCGCGATCAAGCGCGACTGGAACGCCACAGTAGAAGCCGAACAGGAACACCGCACCGCCGCCTGACCCGACCACCACCCAGTCCGGCGGGGCGCAATTCCCCCGCCGGACTACAACTCCAGCCCCGCCACCGGGCGGCAACTCCAGCCCCGCCGGCGTTTGAGGCGCGGGGGCCAGGGGCGGAGCCCCAAACCCAGCCCGCAGGCGCTCACAGCGCAGGGGCACCATCCAGCCCCGCCGGCGTTTGAGGCGCGGGGTCCGGGGCGGAGCCCCGAAAGGCCCGCACCCCCAGGGGCTCCGGCCGCGCGCCCCACCCCCCACAGCGGGACAATAGCCGCATGCGCCCGCTCCGCACCCTGGGAACCGCAGGGGCCGCGGCCCTCCTCACCGCCACCACCGCCACCACCGCGGCAGCGGCGACGGCAACAACGGCCGCCCCACCCCCCACCCCCCAGCCCCAGATCTCCGCCCCCGCCGCCACCCGCGCAGCGACCCGCCTCGACGACATCGTCCCGGCCATGATGCGCCGCACCGGCGTCCCCGGCGTCACCGTGGCCGTCGTCCACAACGACAAGGTCATCCACCTCAAGGGCTACGGCCTCCGCCGCACCGGCGACGACGCCCCCGTCACCCCGGACACCCGCTTCCAGATCGCCTCCCTCTCCAAGCCGGTCTCCTCCACGGTCGTCGCCGCCACCCTCACCGACGCCGCCCAGTGGGACCGCCCCGCCACCCTCCCCGGCTTCGCCCTCAAGGACCCCTGGGTCACCGCGCACGTCACCACCGCCGACCTGTTCTCCCACCGCAGCGGCCTCCCCGACCACGCCGGCGACCTCCTCGAAGACCTCGGCTACGACCAGTCGTACATCCTGGGCCACCTCCGCCTCGCCCCCCTCGCCCCCTTCCGGGCGAGCTACGCCTACACCAACTTCGGCCTCACCGCCGCCGCCGAGGCCGTCGCCCGCGCCCACGGCACCAGCTGGCAGAAGCTCGCCGACGACACCCTCTTCAAGCCCGCCGGCATGACCAGCACCAGCACCCTCTTCTCCACCTTCGCCGAGGACCCCGACCGCGCCGCCACCCACGTCAAGAACCCGGACGGCACCTGGAGCCCCACCTACGTCCGCGACCCCGACGCCCAGGCCCCCGCCGGAGGCGTCAGCTCCACCGCCCGCGACATGTCCCGCTGGCTGCGGCTCCAGCTCGCCGGCGGCACCCTGGACGGCAAGCGGATCGTCCCCGCCGGGACCCTGGCCCGCACCCACGTACCGCACGCCGTCTCCCAGCCGCCCGCCACCCCCACCGCCCGCACCGGCTTCTACGGCCTCGGCTGGAACGTCTCGTACGACGACGCGGGCCGCCTGCGCCTCAGCCACTCCGGCGCCTTCGAGCTCGGCGCGAACACCAACGTCACCATGCTCCCGCTGGAGAAGCTCGGCATCGTCGTCCTCACCAACGGCGCCCCCGTCGGCCTCGCCGACGCCGTGGCCCTGGACTTCTTCGACTACGCCGAGCACGGCAAGGCCACCACCGACTGGCTGACCCTCACCGGCGGGCTGTACGCCCAGCTCGCCGCCGAGGGCCGGTCCCCCACCGACTACGCCCACCCGCCCGCCACCGCCAAGCCCGCCCAGGACAGCTCCGCGTACACGGGCACCTACGACAACCCGTACTACGGCAAGGCCACCGTCACCGCCGACGACAACGGCGCCCTCACCCTCTCCCTCGGCCCCAAACCCCTGCGCTTCCCCCTGACCCACTACGACGGCGACACCTTCAGCTTCGTCACCACCGGCGAGAACGCCGTGGGCCGCACCGGCGCGGTCTTCTCCGGGAACACCCTGCGCGTCGAGTACCTGGACGCCGACCACCTGGGCACCTTCACGCGGCGCTAGCCCCCGGCCCCGCCGCATAGCCTGTCCCCGATGAGACGCAGAACCCCGCCACCGACCTCCCCCCTCCCCCAGCGCGCCGGCATCGACCCGGTCCGGCTGCGGCTCCCGCCCGACCCGGACGGCACCTGGCGGGACCTCGGCGGCTACCTCACCGACCGCTACGCCGGCACCCGCGGCGCGGAGTCGATGGCCCGCCTGCTGTCCGCGGGCCGGGTCCTCGGCCCGGGCGGGCGGGTCCTGCGCGCGGAGGACCCGTACGAGCCGGGCGCCTACCTGTGGTTCCACCGGGACATGGAGCCCGAGCCGCGGGTGCCGTTCGCGGTGCGGGTCGTGCACCGGGACGCGCATCTGCTCGTCGTGGACAAGCCGCATTTCCTGGCGACCACCCCGCGCGGCAGCCACATCACCGAGACCGCCCTGGCCCGGCTGCGCGAGGAGCTGGCCCTGCCCGCGCTCAGCCCGGCGCACCGCCTGGACCGGCTGACGGCGGGCCTGGTGATGTTCAGCGTCCGGCCCGAGGACCGCGGCGCCTACCAGGGGCTCTTCGAGCGGCGCGAGGTCCGCAAGGAGTACGAGGCGCTGGCGCCCGTCGACCCGGGTCTCGCCCTGCCGCGCACCGTCCGCAGCCGGATCGAGAAGGTCCGGGGCGTCATCGCGGCGGCCGAGGTACCGGGCCCGCCGAACGCCGAGACCCGGGTCGAACTGCTGGCCGCCCGGGAGGGCCTGGGCCGCTACCGCCTCGTCCCGCACACCGGCCGCACCCATCAGCTGCGGGTGCACATGAACAGCCTGGGCCTGCCGCTGCTGGGCGACCCGGTCTATCCCCGGGTCACCGAACCGGCCCCCGACGACTACCGCAGGCCCCTGCAACTCCTGGCCCGCGTACTGGAGTTCACCGACCCGGTGACGGGCGCCCCGCACCGCTTCGAGAGCACGCGCACCCTGCGCGCCTGGGAGGACCGCCCCGGCTGGGAGACCGGCCCCTGAGCCCGGCGGCCCGGCCCCCGAAAAGGGCCGGGCCCCACCACGGCCTAGCCGAGCGAGCTGTAGGCCACGACCCCGCGCAGCAGTGCGTCCACGGCCTTGCGGGCGTTCTTCGCCACCGTGCTGCCGCCGTCCGCCGAGGACGAGGGAGCGGCGGCCGCGACCTGCCCGAGCACGTCGATGACCTGCTTGCACCAGCGCACGAAGTCACCGGCGGGCATCTCCGCCTCGCGCAGCACCTCGTCCAGGCTCTTGTCGGAGGCCCACTGGTACGCCGCCCACGCGAAGCCGAGGTCCGGCTCGCGCTGGCCCACGCCCTCCGCCTGGTTGATGCGGTGCTCCTCCTCCAGCGCGTCGAGGCGGCCCCAGATGCGGACCATCTCGCCCAGTGCCTCCTTGGCCGCGCCGCCCGGCACCTTCGGTACGACCGCGTCGTCGGACTGCCGTGCCTCGAAGACCAGCGCCGAGACGCAGGCGGCCAGCTCGGCGGGGCTCAGACCCTCCCAGACCCCGGCCCGCAGGCATTCGGAGGCCAGCAGGTCCAGCTCCCCGTACAGCCGGGCGAGCCGCCTGCCGTGCACGGTGACCTCGTCCTCGCGCAGGTAGTCCAGCTCGGTCAGCAGGGCGTGGATCCGGTCGAAGGTGCGGGCGATGGTGTTCGTCCGGCCCTCGATGCGCCGCTCCAGCTGCTGGGTGTCCCGCTTGAGCCGGTGGTAGCGCTCCGCCCAGCGGGCGTGGTCCTCGCGCTCGTCGCAGCCGTGGCAGGGGTGGGCCCGCAGCGCGGCGCGCAGCCGGGCGATCTCGCGGTCGTCGGCGGCCGCGGCCCGGCCGCGGGTGCGCCGCTCGGGCGCGATGTGCCCGGCCTTGCTGCGCAGCTGCGAGGCCAGGTCCCGGCGGGACTGCGGCGAGCGCGCGTTGAAGGACTTGGGGATCCGCATCCGGTCGATGGCCTCGACCGGGACCGGGAAGTCGATCGCGGCGAGCCGCTTGACCTGCCGCTCGGCGGTGAGCACCAGCGGGCGCGGGCCCTCGGCGTACTCGTGGCCGCGGTGCCCGTGGACCCGCCCGGCCGGGACGCCCGGGTCCAGGACGAGCGCGAGCCCGGCGAACTTGCCGGTGGGCACGTGGATGATGTCGCCCGGCTTGAGCTTCTCCAGCGAGCCGGCCGCCTGCACCCGGCGCTGGGCGGCGCCCTGCTTGGCCAGGTCCGTCTCACGGTCCTTGAGGTCGCGGCGCAGCTGCGCGTACTCCTCGAAGTTCCCCAGGTGGCAGGTCATGCCCTCCTGGTAGCCCTCCAGGCCCTCTTCGTTGCGCTGCACCTGCCGGGAGATCCCGACGACGGAGCGGTCCGCCTGGAACTGCGCGAAGGAGGTCTCCAGCAGCTCGCGCGAGCGGTGCCGCCCGAACTGGCTGACCAGGTTGACGGCCATGTTGTAGGAGGGCTTGAAGCTGGAGCGCAGCGGATACGTACGGGTACCCGCGAGCCCGGCGAGGCCCGCCGGGTCCATGCCGCGCTGCCAGAGCACCACCGCGTGGCCCTCGACGTCGATGCCGCGGCGCCCGGCCCGGCCGGTGAGCTGCGTGTACTCGCCGGGGGTGATGTCGGCGTGCTGCTCGCCGTTCCACTTGACCAGCTTCTCCAGGATGACCGTACGGGCGGGCATGTTGATGCCCAGCGCCAGGGTCTCGGTGGCGAAGACGGCCTTGACCAGGCCCCGGACGAACAGCTCCTCCACGACCTCCTTGAAGGTGGGCAGCATGCCCGCGTGGTGGGCGGCGATGCCGCGCTCCAGCCCTTCGAGCCATTCGTAGTAGCCGAGGACGTGCAGGTCCTCGGTGGGGATGGAGGCCGTCCGCGCCTCGACGATCTCCCGTACGCGGACCCGCGCGGCCTCGTCGTTGAGCCGCAGGCCCGCGAACAGGCACTGCTGGACGGCGGCCTCGCAGCCGGCCCGGCTGAAGATGAAGTTGATGGCGGGCAGCAGCCCGTCGTTGTCGAGGCGGGCGATGACCTCGGGGCGGGAGGGGGTCCAGATCCGGCCGCGGGAGCGCCGTTCGCGCTCGCGGTCGGCCTCGCGGACCATCTTGCCGCGCCGCCGGTCCTTGGGACTGTAGGTGCGGGTGTTCTCCTCGCGGGCCATGCGCAGCAGGTCGGGGTTGACCTCGCGGCGGGCGGAGCCGCGGCCTCCGTGGTCGGACTCCTCCTCGAAGAGGTCGTAGATCCGCCGGCCGGCCATGACGTGCTGCCACAGCGGGACGGGCCGCTCCTCGGAGACGATCACCTCGGTGTCGCCGCGCACGGTGTCCAGCCAGTCACCGAACTCCTCGGCGTTGGACACGGTGGCCGAGAGGGAGACCAGGGTGACGGACTCGGGGAGGTGGATGATCACTTCCTCCCAGACGGCCCCGCGGAACCGGTCGGAGAGGTAGTGGACCTCGTCCATCACGACGTGGCCGAGGCCGAGCAGGGACTGGGAGCCCGCGTAGAGCATGTTGCGGAGCACCTCGGTGGTCATCACGACCACCGGCGCCTCGGAATTGACGCTGTTGTCGCCGGTGAGCAGGCCGACGCGGTCGGCGCCGTAGCGCTTGACGAGGTCGGCGTACTTCTGGTTCGACAGGGCCTTGATCGGCGTCGTGTAGAAGCACTTGCGGCCCTGCTGGAGGGCCAGGTGCACGGCGAACTCGCCGACGATGGTCTTGCCCGAGCCGGTGGGGGCGGCGACGAGGACGCCCTTGCCGGCCTCCAGCGCCTTGCATGCCTCGACCTGGTAGTCGTCGAGGTCGAATTCGTACATCTCGCGGAAGGGGGCCAGGGCGGTGGCGTCTTCGGCGGCGCGGCGCCGGGCAGCGGCGTACCGCTCGGCGGGGGAGAGTTCTTCGGTCATCTTGCTGTGGAGCCTACCCGTCGCCTCCGACAACAGTCCCGATCATTTAAGTGAGGGGGCGGCCCCGGGAGCGGCCGGGGCTCCCGCCCCGGCCGTCCGTCCCTCCGTGCGTCCGGCCGTCCGCCGCTCAGGTGGCGTCGTCGTAGCCGTTGATGCGCTGGCGGCCGCCGTCGGCCTGTCCGGGCAGCGCGGCGGGGGCCGGTACGGCCGCCAGGTCGCCGATCGGCTCCGGGGTGAGGTCCAGCTGCGATGCCTCGTCGTCGCTCAGGCCCGCGTCGGGGTCCTTGCGCCGGCGGCGCCGGTCGTTGAGCAGGCACAGGCCGAGGGCGAGGAAGTACAGGGCGATGATGGGCATGGCCAGGGCCAGCATGGTCGGCGGGTCGCCGGTGGGCGTGGCGAAGGCGGCGAAGATCGTGATGCCGAGGACGAACCCGCGCCACCAGCCCGCGAGCCGCTTGCCGGTGAGCACGCCGGTGAAGTTCAGCAGGACCAGCAGCAGCGGCAGCTCGAAGGCCAGGCCGAAGACGATCACCATGCGGGTGACGAGGTCGAGGTAGTCGTCGACCGGCAGCAGGTTGCGCGCGTGGTCGGGGGTGAACTCCAGCATGATCGTCGCGGTCTGCGGGAGGATCTTGTACGCGAGGACCGCGCCGGCGGCGAACAGCGGGGCGCCGACCGCGACGAAGCTGCGCGCGTACTTCTTCTCGTGGCTGTGCAGGCCGGGGGCGGCGAAGGCCCACAGCTGGTAGAGCCACACCGGTGCGGAGAGCACCACGCCGGCCATCAAGGAGACCTTGAGGGCGATCGAGAAGGCCGAGATCAGGCCGTTCACGGTCATGTCGGCGCAGGGACGGCCGTTGCGCTGGGTCACCACGCCGTTGGTGCAGCCGACGGAGTCGAGCATCGGCTTCAACAGGAAGTTGATGATCTCGCGGTAGAAGAAGGCGGCGACGATCGTGATCACCAGGATCGCCAGGACCGACTTCATCAGGCGGTTTCGCAGCTCACGCAGGTGCTCGACGAGAGGCATGCGCCCTTCGGCGTCCTTGGCCTGTCGTCCAGGCTTCCCTTGCTTGCGGGCAGACTTGAGCAACCCACGTCCCTTGTCTCGTTGCAGCTGACTGGCGTGTCGGGCGGGGCTCAGCCCTGGGCGGTGCGGTTCGGCTCGCCGACGGGACGGGAGCTGGTGACATCACCGGGCGCCGCCTGGATGGTGCGCGGGGCGGGCTGCTGCGGGGCGTTGGGGTCCGCGGACGGAGCGGGCGCGGGGGTCTCGGCCTCGCCGTCCTTCTTCATCGCCTTGGCCTCGCTCTTGAGGATGCGCGCCGACTTGCCGAGGGAGCGGGCCATGTCGGGGAGCTTCTTGGCGCCGAACAGCAGGATGATGACTCCGAGAATGATGAAGATTTCCCAACCCCTGAGGTTGCCGAACATAGGTATCTTCCTTTTCTCCGAGGTTCACAGCACACCGGCGGGCGCCTGGGACTGTCTCTACCGAGGATCGTAACCCCCGGGGGTAAACGCCCGGCAATCCCCGGGCATCCCCTGTCTTGCGTCCCGCCCGGACGGCGACCTCCCCGCCCGGGGGCTGTCCTGTTTGCTACTGCCGTACGCCGCGGCCGGCCCGCGCCAGCCCGGCGGCCGCCTCCTCCAGGTCCCCCGAAGCCTCGGTGATCCGCCGGCTCGCCAGCGCGACCTCGGCGGACAGCCGGCGCACCTCCGCGAAGACGCGTACCGCCGCGACGGCGAGCACGACGAGCCCGAGGAAGCCCAGAGCGATTGCAAACATCGGCCACAGCATGGGCCGAGCCTAGGCCACCACGGGCCTCAGATGCTGCGCAGGGTGCTCACGCCGCCGCCCGTCAGCAGCTCCACAATCCGCTCACCTGCGGGTTTACGGACGGAGGCGCCGCATTCGGGACACATGAAGGAATAGAAGGTGGCTCTCCGGCTGCCGCCGATGGCCAGTCGCAGGGCGCTCGCGTCGAGCTCGAAGCGGGCTCGACAGTCGGGACAGGACGCCTTGAAGGCGACGGGCCCGGACATGGGCGACATGGACCGCGCTCCCCTCAGACCTGTTCCCCGTACCCCGCCAGGGCCTCCCGCGCGGCACTGCGGGCGCTGTCCGCGAGCGCGGCGGGGGCCACGATCCGGCCCTCGCGGCCCAGCCGCAGCGCGAGCCGGCGCAGCGAGCCCGGGTCGGGGCTGCGCAGCGTGATCCGCAGGCCCCCCTCGGGCAGCTCCTCGGCGCTGTCGTGCGGGTAGTACTCCGCGACCCAGCGGCCGCCCGGCCCGACCTCGACCACGACCTCCGGGTCCTCGGCGGACGGCTGGACCAGCCCCTCCGACAGGTCCCGCGGCTCGATCGCCGGCGGCTCGGCCCGCTCGTCCAGCAGCCGGATCTCCGCGACCCGGTCCAGGCGGAAGGTGCGCCGCGCCTCGGAGAGGTGGCACCAGCCCTCCAGGTAGGTGTGCCCCACGGCGAACAGCCGGATCGGGTCCACCGCGCGCTCGGTCAGCTCGTCGCGCGCGGGCGAGTAGTAGCGCAGCCACAGCCGGCGGCGCTCCGCGATGGCCCGGTCGACGTCCGCGAAGACCCCGCCCTCCGACTCGAAGGTCACCGACAGCCGGGAGCTGGCCCCGGCCGCCTCCCCCGCGGCCGCCTCCAGCTTGGCGGTCGCCCGCAGCAGGGCGTCGCGGTCGCTCTCGCGCAGCCCGGGCAGCGTGGCCACGGCCCGCGCCGCGACCAGCAGCGCGGTCGCCTCGTCGGCGGCCAGACGCAGCGGCTCGGCGGTGGACTCGCCCGAGGCGTCGGGGTTGCGCCACCAGATGCGCTCCCCGTCGGTGTCGATGTCGAGCAGGTCCCCGCCGCGGAAGCTGGTCCCGCACATGGGCAGCACGTCGAGGTCCGAGATCAGCTCGTCCTCGGTGATGCCGAAGGCGCGGGCGACGTCGGCGACGTGCGCCCCGGGGCGCTCGCGCAGATAGGTCACCAGGGACAGCATCCGGCGGGTCTGGTCGATGGCGTTGGCAGCCATGCTGGTACGTCTCCCCCTCAGGGCACGTCTGTGGATGTCGCGGTTCGAAAGGGGCGCGGCGGCGGACCGGCGCCGCGCCGGAGGCGGTACCCGGGAAGCGTCTCAGGCCCCGGCCACGGCCCGCAGCCGGTCCACCACGTCCGCCCGCAGGTCGGAGGGCCCGACCACGACGACGTCAGGGCCGAACTCCACGAGCCAGGCGTCCAGCCCGTGCCCGTAGGGGATCTCCAGCTCGTCCCAGCCCTCCGCGCCCTCGCGGACGGCGGTGGCCTTGGCCCGCAGCGGATAGCCCGCGCCGGCCCGCAGCCGGATCAGCGCGGACCGGTCCGCGCCCTCCCCGGCCCAGCCCGCCACGGTCTCCCGTACGGTCACCACGTCGGGCACATCGGCGGTGTACTTGCCCGCCCGGGAGCGGACCTTCCCGGTGATCCGCGACAGCCGGAACACCCGCTCCGCCCCGCGGTCGCGGTCGTAGCCGGCCAGGTACCAGTGGCCGCGCCAGCACTCCAGCGCCCACGGCTCCACCTGCCGGGTCTCGGGCCGGGCGGCATTGGACTTGCGGTAGTCGAAGACCACCGGACGGCGGTCCCGGCAGGCCAGCATCAGCGGCTCGAAGGCCGCCTCGTGGACGGGGATCCGCGGCTCGATGGCACTGCCCTGGCCCCCGTACGGGTCCCCCGCCTCCGGCATCCCGCCGGCGCGCAGCTTCTGCAGGGCGCCGCTGGCGGCGCCCGCCAGCCGGGCCTGCTGCCAGACCTTCGCCGCCAGCCCCAGGGCGGCGGCCTCCTCGGCGTCCAGGGAGACGGGCGGCAGCCGGTTGCTGTCGCGGCGGGCCAGATAGCCCGTCTCGCCGTCCAGGTTCTCCACCGTCTCGATGACCAGGCCGAGTTCGCGCAGATCGTCCTTGTCGCGCTCGAACATCCGGTTGAAGGACTCGTCGTTGCCGGCTTCCATGTACGCCTCGATGGAGCCGCGCAGCTCGCGCTTGCTCAGCGGCCGGCGCGTCCCCAGCAGACACAGCGCCAGATTCATCAGCCGCTCGGCCTTGGCAATCGCCATCGACGCCCTTCCCCCCGTTCTCGACACTCTCGTGACCGTTGACCGTACCGTCCCGGCCGCCACCGGCAAAAGCGAGGGCCCCCGCCTCACGGCGGGGGCCCTGCGCTCACGACTGCCCTGGATCAGGCGGCCATCAGGTCGCACACGAAGATCAGCGTCTCGCCCGGGGCGATCGCACCGCCCGCGCCACGGTCGCCGTAGGCGAGGTGGGCGGGGATCGTCAGCTTGCGGCGGCCGCCGACCTTCATGCCCTGGACACCCTTGTCCCAGCCGGCGATGACCTGGCCGACACCGAGCTGGAACTGCAGCGCGGAGCCGCGGTTCCAGGAGGCGTCGAACTCCTCGCCGGTGGAGAACGCCACGCCCACGTAGTGGACGGAGACGCGCGAGCCGGCCTTGGCCTCGGCGCCGTCGCCCTCCCAGATGTCCTCGATGACGAGGTCGGCCGGGACCGGGCCCTCGGGGAAGTCGATCTCGGGCTTCTCGAGCTTCTCAGGCTTGGTGCTCACGGAACTGCTCCTCAAAAACTGTTGGGACGAACGGGACAGTCTTACATCACGGCGAGGATGTCGAGGCTGAACACCAGCGTCGAGTTCGCCGGGATGGTGCCCTGTTCCTTGTCACCGAAGCCCATGTCCGGCGGGATCACCAGCAGGACGCGGCTGCCGACCTTCTTGCCGACGATGCCCTCCTTGAGGCCCTTGACCGAAAGCTGCTCCAGCGGCCAGGTCACCGACTGGTCCTGGGCGTACGTGCTTTCGAAGGTCTTGTCGTCCTTCCACGTCTTGCCGTGGAACTTCACGGTGACCGTGTCGGTGTCCTTCACCACCGGCCCGTCACCCTCCAGCACGTAGCTCGACACCGACTTGGCCGGCGGGGCCACGTCCTTCGGGACGGTCACGGAGACTTCCTTGCCGTCCGTGTTCGTACCGACCTTGGGCAGGTCCTTGTTGTCCTGGGCGACCTCCTTGCCCGTGGCCGAGGCCGGGACCGTGGTGCCCTTGACGATGTCCACGACGAAGACCAGCGTGGCGTTCGGCTGGATCTTCGGCGGCGAGCCCTGCGCGCCGTAGCCCAGGTCCGGCGGGATCACCAGCTCGACGCGGCTGCCGACCTTCTGGCCCTCCAGGCCCTGGTCCCAGCCCTTGATGACGGCGCCCGCGCCGATCGTCACATCGAACGGCTTGCCCTTGCCGAAGCTCTGGTCGAACGGCTCCTTGCCGTCCCACACCTGGCCGTAGTAGTTGACCTGCGCGATGTCGCCCTTCTTCAGAGCCGGGCCGGTGCCCTCGCTGACGGTCACCACCTTCAGCTCCTTCGGCGGCTCGCCCTGCCCCTTCGACAGGGTGGGCGTCTGCCCGAACTCGGCACCCTTGGTGATGGCGGGCGCCCCGTTCTTCATCTGGGCGGAGTCGGAGCCGCTGTCATCGCCACACGCCGCTGTCGACAGCAGCAGAAGGGGTACGACAAGCAGGCCGGCAATTCGGCGCACGTGTTCCTCAGATCTCAGACGGCAAGGTGGTCGCCCGCCACTCTAAGCCGTGCGAAGGGCCCCGTACGAGAAACGTACGGGGCCCTTCACCAGGAGTGCGCTTCCGCACACCGGACCTACATACCGGCGATCAGCTTCTCCACCCGGTCGTCCACCGACCGGAAGGGGTCCTTGCACAGCACCGTCCGCTGCGCCTGGTCATTGAGCTTGAGGTGCACCCAGTCCACCGTGAAGTCCCGCCGCTGCTCCTGCGCCCGCCGGATGAAGTCGCCGCGCAGCCGCGCCCGCGTCGTCTGCGGGGGCACCGACTTGCCCTCGAAGATCTTGAGGTCGTTGCAGATCCGCGCCGCCTGCCCCTTGCGCTCCAGCAGGTAGTACAGCCCGCGCCGGCGGTGGATGTCGTGGTAGGCGAGGTCTATCTGCGCCACCCGCGGATTCGACATGGTCATGTTGTGCTTGGCCCGGTACCGCTCGATCAGCTGGTACTTCATGACCCAGTCGATCTCGGTCCCGATCCGGTCCAGGTCCTCCGCCTCGATCGCTTCCAGCGTGCGGCCCCACAGCTCCAGCACCTGGTCGACCACACCCGTACGGATGCCCCGGCGCTCGGCGAAGTCCACCGCCTTGTCGTAGTACTCCCGCTGGATCTCCAGCGCCGACGCCTCCCGGCCGCTCGCCAGGCGCACCTTCCGCTGGCCCGTGATGTCGTGGCTGACCTCGCGGATCGCCCGGATCGGGTTCTCCAGGGTCAGGTCGCGCATCACCGTGCCCGCCTCGATCATCCGCAGCACCAGGTCGGTCGCCCCGACCTTCAGCAGCATCGTCGTCTCCGACATGTTCGAGTCGCCCACGATCACATGCAGCCGGCGGTAGCGCTCGGCGTCCGCGTGCGGCTCGTCCCGCGTGTTGATGATCGGACGCGACCGGGTCGTCGCGGAGCTGACGCCCTCCCAGATGTGCTCGGCCCGCTGACTCACGCAGTAGACCGCGCCCCGGGGCGTCTGGAGCACCTTGCCGGCGCCGCAGATCAGCTGACGCGTCACCAGGAACGGGATGAGAATGTCCGCGAGGCGGGAGAATTCCCCGTGCCGGGCCACCAGGTAGTTCTCGTGGCAGCCGTACGAGTTGCCCGCCGAGTCGGTGTTGTTCTTGAAGAGATAGACGTCGCCCGCGATTCCCTCCTCGTGCAGGCGGCGTTCGGCGTCGACGAGCAGTCCTTCGAGAATGCGCTCGCCCGCTTTGTCGTGGGTGACCAGCTCGGTCACGTTGTCGCATTCGGGAGTTGCATATTCCGGATGCGAACCCACATCGAGGTACAGACGGGCACCGTTCCGCAGGAAGACATTGCTGCTGCGGCCCCATGACACGACACGGCGGAAGAGGTAGCGCGCCACTTCGTCAGGAGACAGTCGGCGCTGTCCCCTGAACGTGCACGTGACGCCGTACTCGTTCTCCAGCCCGAAAATGCGGCGGTCCATGACTGAACATTACGCCTTCTGCCCTCTTCTGAAACCGGGTTCGGCGCCCCGGTTCGATCAGTTCCCCGCCGAGGACCGCGACACACCGGGCGGGCGGCCGCCGGACACCCCGGCGCGCCGCCCCCGCCCGGCCGCCGCTCACTGCGCCGACCGGGCCTCCGCCGCCGCCCCGGACAGCCCGCCGGAGGAAACCGCCGCCGCACCGGCCGGGCGTACGGCCGACAGCGCCTTCTGAGTGAGCATCAGGACCAGCAGCGCCGAGGCACCCGCCACACAGGCCACCCCGAACCCGGACGCCGTACCGCCCAGCTCCACCGCCGGACCAGCCGCCGCCGTACCGATCGCCGCGCCCACGCCGAAGAACGTCACCAGCCACGAGAACGCCTCCGTCACCGTCCCCGCCGGCGCGTGCCGGTCCACCACGATGAACGCGCACGCCAGCGAAGGCGCCAGGAACACCCCCGCCAGGGCCGCCAGCCCCGTCATCGCCACCGGACCCGGAACCAGCAGCAGCGGCAGATAGCAGACCGCCAGCAGCGCCACCAGCACCCGCAGCCGCGCCTCCGCCGCCCCGGCCCACTGCCGCGAACCGTAGAACACGCCGCCCACCAGGGCGCCCAGCCCCAGCGCCGCCATCAGCCAGCCGTACACCGCCTGCCCGCCGTGCTCGTCCGCGTACGCCACACCGGCCACCGTGATCGAACCCAGCGCCATCCCCACGAAGAAGAACGCCCCCAGCAGCGCCAGCAGCCCCCGCGAGCGCAGCGCGCCCAGCCAGTGCGCCTCCCGCGGCTCCGAACGCCAGGCCCGCGAGGGCTCGCTCACCACCACCGACAGCGCACCCAGCACCCCGACGGCGTTCAGCGCCAGCAGCGCCCCCGCCGGCGACCAGACCGCCACGAACAGGGTCACCAGCAGCGGGCCGACCGTGAACATGACCTCCTGCGCCACCGCGTCCATCGCGTACGCCGCGTGCACCTTCTCCTCGCGGCCGCCCAGCACCCCCGGCCACAGCGCCCGCAGCCCGCCCTCCAGGGGCGGCGTGAACAGCCCGGCGACCACTACCGCCGCGTACGCCGCCACCGCCGAGCCGGTGCCGGTGAGGGCCAGCCACACCATGCCCAGCGCCGACAGCAACGCCGCCGGGAGCTGCACCCGCGGCTGCCCGAAGAGGTCCACGGCCCGCCCCAGCAGCGGCTGGCCCACCGCGTTCGCCAGCCCGTACACGGCCGCGAGCGCGCCCGCCAGGCTGTAGCTGCCGCCCTCCGCGCGCGTGAACAGCACGATCGCGATCGGCGCGGTCGCGTTGGGCAGGCGGCCCACGAGCGTGCCCACCAGCAGCCTCGCGGCGTGCCGGGTCCTCAGCAGCTCCGCGTATCCCGCGGCCATCACAGCCCCCTTCTGCCCGGATCCCACCGGGGTAATACGTATAACGTGACTCGTCATACGTACCATGGCCACCAGCGGCGGGTCCACCCCGCACACCCCGCCACCACCCCTGACCTCGCACTCCAGGAGCCCCGTGTGACGAGACCCACCAGCCGGGACGTAGCCACCGCCGCCGGGGTCTCCCAGGCCACCGTCTCCCTCGTCCTCGGCGACAAATGGACCGGCCGCGTCTCCCCCCGCACCGCCGCCCACGTCCGCGAGACCGCCACCCGCATCGGCTACCGCCCCAACCTCGCCGCCCGCAACCTCCGCCTCGGCTCCACCCGCACCGCCCTCCTCGTCGTCCCCGCCCTCACCAACGAGTTCTTCGCCCGCGTCTACACCGGCGCCGCCCGCGTCGCCGCCGCCCACGGCTTCGGCGTCGTCCTCTACCCCTCCCCCGACGGCACCGGCCCCGCCCGCGACCCCTTCGCCTCCGCCCGCGCCGCCCTCGACGGCGTCATCGCCTCCTCCATGGCCGCCGACGCCCTCACCGCAATCGGCGGCGACACCCTCCCCCTCGTCATGCTCGACAGCGACCCCCACGCCGGCACCGCCGCCGCCCACGTCAACCTCGCCATGGCCGACGGCATGCGCCAGATCACCGCCCACCTCCTCGGCCACGGCCACCGCCGCTTCCTCCACCTCGCCTCCGCCGTCGACTCCTGGACCTTCACCACCCGCGCCGAGGCCCTGGCCGCCCTCCTGGGCCCCGGCACCGCCCTGCGCACCGTACGGTCCGCCCTCACCGTCGACGCCGCCCGTACGGCCGTGGAAGCCGCCCTGGCCGCCCCCCAGGACCGGCCCACCGCCCTCGTCTGCGACGACGACATCCTCGCCGCCGGCGCCTGCAAGGCCGCTCGCCGCCTCGGCCTGCGCGTGCCCGAGGACCTCTCCGTCACCGGCTTCGACGACCTCGCCCTCGCCACCGCCGTCGACCCCGAACTCACCACCGTCCACCTCCCCGCCGAACGCGTCGGCGAACAGGGCATGACCGCCCTCCTCGCCGTCCTCGACGGCACCCCCTGGACCGCCCCCGACCTCCCCGTCCGCCTCGTCACCCGCGGCTCCTCCGGCCCGGCGCCCGCACCCGCACCCGCCGGCTGACCGGGCCCGGACACGACGAAGCCCCGGCCACCCCCCGAAGGGGACGGCCGGGGCCCACTGCCCGGTCCTACTCGGCGTCGTCCTCCGGCGCCTCGTCGTTGGACACCGCGTCCGCCTGCGCCGCCGCCGGCACATCCGCCTCCAGCAGCCGCGCCAGCTGCCGGCCGCGGATCCGCTTGAACTTCCGCTGCTGCGACCGCGTCCGGTCCAGCACCGCCACCTCCAGCCGCTCCGCCGGAATCGCCTTGTCGGCACCGTTCGCCTGGCTGGACAGCGCCGCCACGGCCAGCTTCAACGCCTCCGAGAGCGTCATCCCGTCCCGGTGGCGCTGGTCCAGGTACGTACTGATCTGCTCGGCGTTGCCGCCGACCGCGACCGAGCCGTGCTCGTCCACGATCGACCCGTCGTGCGGCAGCCGGTAGATCTGGTCCCCGGCGGCCGTCGTACCGACCTCGGCCACCACCAGCTCCACCTCGTACGGCTTCTCGCCCGCCGAGGAGAAGATGGTGCCGAGGGTCTGCGCGTAGACGTTCGCCAGCCCACGGGCCGTCACATCGTCGCGGTCGTAGGTGTATCCGCGCAGATCCGCGTACCGCACACCGCCGATCCGCAGGTTCTCGTACTCGTTGTACTTGCCGGCGGCCGCGAAGCCGATCCGGTCGTAGATCTCGCTGAACTTGTGCAGCGCGCGGGACGGGTTCTCGCCGACGAACACGATGCCGTCGGCGTACTGCAGCACGACGAGGCTGCGGCCGCGGGCGATGCCCTTGCGGGCGTATTCCGCCCGGTCGGCCATGGCCTGCTGGGGTGACACATAGAACGGAGTCGACACCGGTATCCGTCCCTTTCTACTGGGATCCTGGAGGGCTGATCGGATCAGAGCAGGGCGGCGCGCGGGCCGTCCGGCTCCTGGAGACGGCGGTCGGTGACCTGGCGGGCGAGCTCCTGGGACTCGTCCTCGGTCAGCCGCCGGAAGCCCTCGTCGGTGATGACGGTGACGATGGGGAAGATCTTGCGGTACAGGTCCGGGCCGCCGGTCGCCGAGTCGTCGTCGGCGGCGTCGTAGAGCGCCTGCACGACCAGCGTGGTGGCCTGTTCCTCCGTCAGGTCGGGGCGGTAGAGCTTCTTCATGGAGCCGCGGGCGAAGATCGAGCCGGAGCCGGTCGCCGCGTAGCCGTGCTCCTCGGAGCGGCCGCCGGTGACGTCGTAGGAGAAGATGCGGCCCTTCTCCTTGGCCTCGTCGTAGCCGGCGAAGAGCGGGACCACGGCCAGGCCCTGCATGGCCATGCCGAGGTTGCCGCGGATCATCGTGGAGAGCCGGTTGGCCTTGCCCTCCAGGGAGAGGGTCGCGCCCTCCACCTTCTCGAAGTGCTCCAGCTCCAGCTGGAACAGCTTCACCATCTCCACGGCCAGACCGGCCGTACCGGCGATGCCGACGGCGGAGTACTCGTCCGCCGGGAACACCTTCTCGATGTCCCGCTGCGCGATCATGTTCCCCATGGTCGCCCGCCGGTCACCGGCGAGCACGACCCCTCCGGGGAAGGTGACGGCGACGATGGTCGTCCCGTGCGGCGCCTCGACGACACCCTCCGGCAGCTTGCGGTTGCCGGGCAGCATCTCGGGCGAGTGCGCACCCAGGAAGTCCATGAAGGACGAGGACCCCGGCGTCAGGAAGGCTGCCGGTAGACGCCCTGTGCTACGAGTGTTGGGTTCCACAGGTTTCCTTCCACGTAAGCGGCTGCACGCCGTATGACGTCCGGCCGATCCTTGAACTGGCCCAGGGCTGCGTTACCGCTGAAGCACAGTACGCCTCGGACCTTACCCGTCTGATGATCGTGATCCACATGCTCCGGGGGAGCTGTTCGGCAGATCGCGCAGACCCCGCCCTGGGCAACGATCATGCTCTCCCGTTCGGCTTCGGTGATGCCGTAGGACCGCTTGAGATGGCCCGCACGGGCCAGAACGGCCCGGCACGCCTTGCACCGTGTGGACAGACCGTCAGACGCGCTGGCGTTCTTGTGCCACTCACTGTGCGGCTTGACCTCCCCGCACAGTCGGCAGAGCTTGTGCCCCGCCGACACGTCCACGTGCTCTCTGACGACCCTGCCCTTGGCCGCCTGGCGGCGCCGGTAGCGCTCGGCACTGTACGCCGCCACGCATTCCCTGCATCTGGGCTGCAGCCCGTCGCTCCGGTTCCGATCCGAGGCGAACCCGCTCAGTGGTATGTCGCGGGCGCAACCGCGACACCACTTCGTTCCATTGGACATGGAGCACACACTGGCGGGTTCGCCTTAGATTCGAAGGCTATTCGCCACCTTTTTGTACGAAGCTCCGAACGAAATCCTCTGCGTTCTCCTCGAGCACATCATCGATTTCGTCGAGTACGGAGTCGACGTCGTCGGAGAGCTTTTCCTGGCGCTCCTTGAGGTCGGTCGATTCTTCGACCGCCGCCTCCTCGACCTCCTCGGTCGAGCGCGTCGCCTTCTGCTGTCCGCCGCCGGTGTCCTTGGTCGCCATGTCTACCTCACCCCGCTCGGTTCGCACGCTCATGTCGAGAGACCCCGGGATTCGGGATCTCTCAAGATCAGACCCTACGCCGGACCCTATAGGGCGGGTCCGACATTCGTCCCCGTACTTTTGCGGTCCGGTTCTCTCATGATTCCCGGACCGCCCGCATTTCAGGCCCGATCACCGCCACTCACTGCGGCTCACTGCCCCGAAAGCACCCGCACCAGGTCCTCCGCCGTGCGGCAGCGGTCCAGGAGCTCCTTGACGTGGTTGCGGGTCCCCCGCAGGGGCTCCAGGGTCGGGACGCGCTGCAGGGAGTCCCGGCCCGGGAGGTCGAAGATCACCGAGTCCCAGGAGGCCGCCGCCACGTCGTCCGCGTACTGCTCCAGGCAGCGCCCGCGGAAGTACGCCCGGGTGTCCTCCGGAGGCTTGCTCTGGGCCCGCTCCACCGCCGCCTCGTCCACCAGCCGCTTCATCTTCCCGCGGGCCACCAGACGGTTGTACAGGCCCTTCTCGGGCCGTACGTCCGAGTACTGGAGGTCCACCAGATGCAGCCGCGCCGCGTCCCAGTCCAGGCTGTCCCGGCGCCGGTAGCCCTCCAGGATCTCCCGCTTCGCGATCCAGTCCAGCTCCCCCGACAGGCTCATCGGGTCGCTCTCCAGCCGGCCCAGCACGTCCTCCCAGCGGGCCAGCACATCCTTGGTCTGCTCGTCCGCGTCGGAGCCGAAACGCTCGTCCACATACTTCCGAGCCAGCTCGAAGTACTCCATCTGGAGCTGCACCGCGGTGAGTGTCCGCCCGCTGCGCAGCGTGATCAGGTAGCTGAGCCCGGGGTCGTGCGAGACGTGGTGGAGGGTGCGTACGGGCTGATCGACGGCCAGGTCGACGCTGATGAAGCCGTCCTCGATCATGGACAGGACCAGGGCGGTCGTGCCCAGCTTGAGGTAGGTGGAGATCTCGGAGAGGTTCGCGTCACCGATGATCACGTGGAGCCGGCGGTACTTCTCGGCGTCCGAGTGCGGCTCGTCGCGGGTGTTGATGATGGGCCGCTTGAGGGTGGTCTCCAGGCCCACCTCGACCTCGAAGTAGTCCGCGCGCTGGCTGATCTGGAAGCCGTGCTCGCGGCCGTCCTGCCCGATGCCGACGCGTCCGGCGCCGGTGACCACCTGGCGGGAGACGAAGAAGGGGGTCAGGTGGCGCACGATGTCCGAGAAGGGGGTCTCCCGCTTCATCAGGTAGTTCTCGTGCGTGCCGTAGGAGGCGCCCTTGTTGTCGGTGTTGTTCTTGTAGAGGTGGATCGGCTGGGCGCCGGGCAGCTGGGCGGCCCGTACGGCGGCCTCGGCCATGATCCGTTCGCCGGCCTTGTCCCAGAGCACGGCGTCGAGCGGGTTGGTGATCTCCGGGGAGCTGTACTCGGGGTGCGCGTGGTCGACGTAGAGCCGGGCTCCGTTGGTGAGGATGACATTGGCCAGGCCGATGTCCTCGTCGGTGAGCTGGCTGCTGTCGGCGGCCTCGCGGGCGAGGTCGAAGCCGCGGGCGTCCCGCAGCGGGTTCTCCTCCTCGAAGTCCCAGCGGGCGCGTCGCGCCCGGTGCATCGCCGCCGCGTAGGCGTTGACGATCTGGGACGAGGTGAGCATGGCATTGGCGTTCGGGTGACCGGGGACGGAGATCCCGTACTCCGTCTCGATCCCCATTACTCGCCGTACGGTCATGCGGCCCTCCTTGCCCGGCGGCGCTCCCCTCCGGGAACGGCGCTCAAGTACCGCTGGTGCTCCGGTGCGTGTGACTGTGCGGTGCCCGTCCCCGCACTGCGCGTCCGGCGGTACGGAAGAGCCTAGAACCACTGCGCGCTCGTGGGGAGATCATTTCCGTCATTGAATCTGCCCTGTCACCGGCTGAAAGCGGCCGGTTAAGCGGTGGGGTAAAGCAGGCGGCTGCGGATGCCCGGGGAGGGCATCCGCAGCCGCTCCGCTTCAGAGGTACTGACCGGTGTTCGCCACCGTGTCGATGGAGCGGCCGGTGTCCGCGCCTTGCTTTCCGGTGACGAGTGTGCGGATGAATACGATCCGCTCGCCCTTCTTTCCGGAGATACGGGCCCAGTCGTCCGGGTTGGTGGTGTTGGGCAGGTCCTCGTTCTCCTTGAACTCGTCCACGCACGCCTGGAGGAGGTGGGAGACCCGGAGGCCCTTCTGGTTCTGGTCGAGGAAAGCCTTGATGGCCATCTTCTTGGCCCGGTCGACGATGTTCTGGATCATCGCGCCGGAGTTGAAGTCCTTGAAGTAGAGGACTTCCTTGTCGCCGTTGGCGTACGTCACCTCGAGGAAGCGGTTCTCCTCGGTTTCGGCGTACATCTGCTCGACGACGGTCTGGATCATGCTGTGGACGGTGCCGGCGGTCGAGCCCTGGTGCTCGGACAGGTCGTCCGTGTGCAGGGGCAGCGATGCCTTGAGGTACTTGGCGAAGATGTCCTTGGCGGCCTCGGCGTCCGGGCGCTCGATCTTGATCTTCACATCGAGGCGGCCGGGGCGCAGGATGGCCGGGTCGATCATGTCCTCGCGGTTGGAGGCGCCGATGACGATGACGTTCTCCAGGCCCTCCACGCCGTCGATCTCGGCGAGGAGCTGCGGGACGATGGTGTTCTCGACGTCCGAGCTGACGCCCGATCCTCGGGTGCGGAAGAGGGATTCCATCTCGTCGAAGAAGACGATGACGGGGGTGCCCTCGCTGGCCTTCTCCCGGGCGCGCTGGAAGACGAGGCGGATGTGGCGTTCGGTCTCGCCGACGTACTTGTTGAGGAGCTCGGGACCCTTGATGTTCAGGAAGTACGACTTCCCCTGGGCCTGTCCGGTCACTTCGGCGACCTTCTTGGCAAGGGAGTTGGCGACGGCCTTGGCGATGAGTGTCTTGCCGCAGCCGGGCGGGCCGTAGAGCAGGATGCCCTTGGGCGGACGCAGTTCGTGTTCCTTGAACAGGTCGGGGTAGAGGTACGGGAGCTCGACCGCGTCGCGGATCAGCTCGATCTGGTCGCCCAGGCCGCCGATCTTGTCGTAGTCGATGTCGGGGACCTCTTCGAGGACGAGGTCCTCGACCTCGCTCTTCGGGACGACCTCGTAGACGTAGCCGGAGCGGGGTTCGAGCAGGAGGGCGTCGCCGGGGCGGATGGTGATGTCCAGGAGCGGCTCGGCGAGCCTCACCACCCTCTCCTCGTCGGTGTGCCCGACCACCAGGGCGCGCTCGCCGTCCTCCAGGATCTCCTTGAGGGTGACGATGTCCCCGGCCCGCTCGTATTCCATGGCCTCGACCACGTTGAGCGCTTCGTTGAGCATGACCTCCTGGCCGCGCCGGAGGTCTTCCGGGTCGACGCTGGGGCTGACGTTCACGCGGAGCTTTCGGCCTCCGGTGAAGATGTCGACGGTGCCGTCCTCGTTCGCCTGCAGGAAGACACCGAAGCCGGCCGGCGGCTGGGCGAGCCGGTCGACTTCTTCCTTGAGGGCCACGATCTGGTCGCGGGCCTCACGGAGGGTATTCGCGAGTCGTTCGTTCTGTGCGGAGACGCCGGCCAGATTTGTCTGGAGCTCGACGATCCGCTCTTCGAGAATCCTCGTGTGTCGCGGAGAGTCGGCGAGCTTTCGTCGCAGGACGGCGATTTCCTGCTCGAGATAGGCAACCTGACCGGCGGGGTCCTCGGACCCTCGCGCGGGCCGGATGCCGCGGTTGATGTCGTCGTCGTGGGCTGCCACGGTCCTCACCTCCTCCAAGGGGAGCTGGACGCTTCCTGACCCTACCTGGGCTGGTGGTGATTGAAACCCCTAGATCACAAAGACGATAGGGGTGTGTCCGATCTTCACCCTTGCGTACTCCCTCACGCCAAGGAAATACCCACCCATCAAACCCGGGAAGCAGCCGGTTGTAAGGTCGAAGTGTTCAACACCCGTCAGGGCCCGTGCGACTTGCTTCGGGTCATGACCGGGATGGATCACTCACCGCAGGGAACGGCAGGAGATATGAGCGTGCAGCAGGAGGCTCCGACGGGCGGTGCCGGTGAGGCCGGCGAGCCGCTTGAGGTCTGGATCGACCAGGACCTCTGCACCGGGGACGGTATCTGCGCTCAGTACGCGCCCGAGGTGTTCGAGCTGGACATCGACGGTCTGGCGTATGTGAAGAGCGCGGACGACGAGCTGCTGCAGGACGTGGGGGCGACCACTCCGGTTCCCCTGGTGCTGCTGCAGGACGTGGTGGACTCGGCGAAGGAGTGCCCGGGTGACTGCATTCACGTAAGGCGCGTTTCGGACAGGGTGGAGGTCTACGGTCCGGACGCGGAGTGACGCTTCAAACACTCCTGGCGGCGGAGTCCGTCAGCTCTTGGCGGAATTTTCCGTCGCTCCAGCGCCACTTGGCGAGCTGCTTCTTGTCGGGGCAGCAGCGCGGGACCTCGGGGCCGGAGTAGCCGAGGAGGGTGGCGGTCACGGTGCGGTCGCTGACGGTGAGGCCGTCGGCGGTCTGCCGCTGTGGGGTGTCGAGGAGGGTGGCGACGACGCGGGGGCCGGCCGGGCCCCGGGTGAGGACGTACACGGCGTGGGGCGGGGTGCCGGAGCCGGCCTGGCAGCGTACGGCGGCGACGGTCTCGGGGCGGTCGTCGCCGTCGAGGTCGCCCTGGGCGCTGGCGGTGACGGCCTGGGGGGCGCCCTTGCAGTCGAGGGGGTAGGTGACGGCGGCCGGGTCGGGCGCGGTGGCCTCGGGCCCCTGGGCCGCGGTGGCGGGGGTGTGGGCGGCGGGGCTGCCGGTGGCCGGCTGGACGAGCCCCGCGACGGCTATGACGGCGGCCATGGCGGTGGCCGTGGCGAGCCAGTGGAGGGTCTTGCTCCGGGTGTGGTCCAGGTCCGGGCCCGGTACCGGCGCGGCGGGGCTGTGCGGCACGCGGTGTGTCTCCTGTGCGAAGGGTGACGGGGAGCCAGCATCGTGCCACACCTCGTACGGGGGTGGAACCGTCGGGTCGGGACCGGTGCGCGGACGCGGGGCGGACGGCGAGCGGACGGTGGGGCGGACAACGGAAAGGCGCCGTGGCGCAGTTCCCCGGGTGGTACGGGAACTGCGCCGCGGCGCCTTCGTGTTGGTGGTCGGGGGCTACGCGGAGCGGTCGCTGCCGGGGCCGTCGTAGTCCTCGCCGTAGGCGCCCTTGGCGGGGCGGCGGCGGCGCATGGGGGGCTCGACGCCGTCCGCGAGGCGGCGGGCGGTGACGAGGAAGCCGGTGTGGCCGATCATGCGGTGGTCCGGGCGGACGGCGAGACCTTCGACGTGCCAGTTGCGGATCATCGATTCCCAGGGCTGCGGTTCGGCGAAGCAGCCGATCTCGCGGATGGACTCGACGGTCTTGGACAGCTGGGTGGTGGTCGCCACGTAGCAGCAGAGGATGCCGCCGGGGACGAGGGCCTTGGAGACGGCCTCCAGGCATTCCCAGGGGGCGAGCATGTCGAGGATGACGCGGTCGACGTCGGTGTCGGACAGGTTGTCCTGGAGGTCGCCGACGGTGAGCTGCCAGGCCGGGTGGGGGCCGCCGAAGTAGCGTTCCACGTTGGCGGTGGCGATCTCGGCGAAGTCCGCGCGGCGCTCGTAGCTGTGGAGCATGCCCTGGTCGCCGATGGCGCGCAGCAGGAAGCTGCTCAGGGATCCGGAGCCCACGCCCGCTTCGACGACGCGGGCGCCGGGGAAGATGTCGGCGAAGGCCAGGATCTGGCCCGCGTCCTTGGGGTAGACCACGGCGGCGCCGCGGGGCATGGAGAGGACGTAGTCGGGGAGCAGGGGGCGCAGCGCGAGGTACGCGACGTTCCCCGTGGTACGGACAACACTGCCTTCGGGAGCACCGATCAGCTCGTCGTGGGGGAAGGAACCCTTGTGGGTGTGGAAATTCTTCCCGGCTTCGAGCGTGAACGTGTAGTGGCGGCCCTTGGGGTCGGTGAGCTGAACCTGGTCCCCGACCTTGAAGGGCCCGCGTCGGCGGGCGGCACCGGTCGGTTCGGACATGTGACCAGTGTATTGGGTTCAGGACTGGGGCCGTGCCATGGCCTTCACGAAGGCTTTTTCGACGTCGAGGGTGGACAGGACGCCGTAGACGGCGCCGCCGGGTTCGAGGACGAGGTATTCGGTGGCGGGGGTGGCGCGGAGGTGGTCGAGGAGTTCTTCGCCGGTGAGTTCCGCGGAAACCTTCATGCCGTCGGTGAGGTCCTGGGCGAGGGTGCTGACGGCGACCCAGGGGCGGCGGTGTTCGGGTACGGAGGCGATGGCGCTCTCGCGGACGATGGCGACGGGGTCGCCCTGGCCGTCGACGACGACGAGGGCGCGGGCTCCGGCTTCGTTGGCGCGGCGCAGGGCCTCGGAGAGCGGGGTGGCGTTCTCGACGGGGATGGCGCGGCGGGTGAGGGTGCGGGCGCGCAGGTCGGGGAGGTGTTCGCGGAGGCGGGCCATGCGGAGGCTGTTTCCGGCGCCGGTCCAGATGATGGCGGCGAGGATCGCGGCGAGGAGGGCGTCCATGACGGTGTCCATGCCGCCGATCTCCTGGGTGCGGTTGCCGAGGACGCCGGTGTGGGTGAGCAGGGGCAGGCCGAGGAGGACGGCGACGGCGAGGGCGCGGCCGATCCAGGCGGCGGCGATGGTGCCGGTCATGGGTTTGCCGGTGATGCCCCAGATGACGGCGCGGAGCATGCGGCCGCCGTCGAGGGGGAGGCCGGGGAGGAGGTTGAAGGCGGCGACGAGGAGGTTGGAGATCATGAGGCCGGCGAGGAGGACGCCGGGGACGGTGGCGGGGTCGACGGCTTTCATGCCGAGGTAGAAGGCTCCGGCGAGGAGGAGGGAGAGCAGGGGGCCGACGAAGGCGAGGACGAATTCGCGGCCGGGGGTCTCGGATTCCTTCTCGATCTCGGAGACGCCGCCGAAGAACTGGAGCTGGATGCGGCGGACGGGGAGTTTGAAGCGGAGGGCGGCCACGGTGTGGGCGAGTTCGTGGACGAGGACGGAGGCGTAGAAGGCGACCGCGAAGAAGAGGGAGACCAGGTAGCGGACGGGGCCGAGGTCGGGGAGGACGCGGTCGAGCTGGTCGCCGAAGACCCAGGTGATGAGGGCGGCGACGAGGAACCAGCTGGGCGAGACGTAGACGGGGACGCCGAAGGGGCGGCCCATGAGGAGTCCGCCGCCCGGTCCGGAGCGCCGGTTCCCGCGCTCGCCGGTTTCGTCGGTGTCTGCCACGGCTGTCCTTCGTTCGGTGCTGGCGGTCGGTGCTGGTGGTGCGGGTGTGGTGTGCGTCGCTTCCGGTGCGGTGTGCGCCGGGCTGTAGCGGCGGGTGATGCTCCGATCATGCAGTGCGAGGGTGCTCGTCGTCGATGGTATGCGCGTGCTGTCGGTGGCGGGTCGTAGGGTTTTGTCCATGACGACGACTCCCGGTGCCGTGCCCGGTGCTGCCGAGCCCTCCGCGCCGGCGGCGGTGGCGCCCTCTTCCCTCTCTCCTTCCCGGGCGAGCGATTTCATGCAGTGCCCGCTGCTGTACCGGTTCCGGGTGATCGACCGGCTGCCGGAGCGGCCGAGTGCGGCGGCGACGCGGGGGACTCTGGTGCATGCGGTGCTGGAGCGGCTTTTCGATCATCCCGCGGCGGACCGGACGGCGCCGCGGGCGAAGGCGCTGGTCCCGGGGCAGTGGGACCGGCTGCTGGAGTCGAAGCCGGAGCTGGCGGAGCTGTTCCCGGAGGGGGACGAGGGGGCGGGGCTGGCGCGGTGGCTGACGGAGGCGGAGGCGCTGGTCGAGCGCTGGTTCACGCTGGAGGACCCGACGCGGCTGGAGCCGGTGGAGCGGGAGTTCTTCGTGGAGACGGAGCTGGAGTCGGGGCTGCGTCTGCGGGGGATCATCGACCGGGTGGATGTGGCGCCGACGGGTGAGGTGCGGATCGTCGACTACAAGACGGGGAAGGCGCCGCGGCCGGAGTACGCGGAGGGCGCGCTGTTCCAGATGAAGTTCTACGCGCTGGTGGTGTGGCGGCTCAAGGGGGTCGTGCCGCGGCGGCTGCAGCTGGTGTATCTGGGCAGCGGGGAGGTGCTGACGTACGACCCGGTGATGGCGGATCTGGAGCGGGTGGAGCGCAAGCTGCTGGCGTTGTGGGACGCGATCCGGGAGGCGACGGAGACGGGCGTGTGGCGGCCGCGGCCGACGAAGCTGTGCGGCTGGTGTGATCATCAGGCGGTGTGCCCGGAGTTCGGCGGCACTCCCCCGGTGTATCCGCTGGCGGTGGTCCCGCGGCCGGCCGGGGGCGCCGGGCACTAGCCGGCGGGGCGGCGGGCGGCGGCCGGGGGCGGAAATCGTCGATCGTGGGGCCAGGGCAGAATGGGCGGTCCTACGCAGAGCGACGAATACGAGGTATCCCCGTGGCCATCCGTGTCCTTCTGGTCGACGACCAGCCACTGCTGCGCACGGGCTTCCGGATGATCCTGGAGGCGGAGCAGGACCTGGCGGTGGTCGGTGAGGCCGGGGACGGTCTGCAGGCGCTGGACCAGGTGCGGGCGCTCCAGCCCGATGTGGTGCTGATGGACATCCGGATGCCGCGGATGGACGGGGTGGAGGCCACGCGGCAGATCACCGGGCCGGGCCGGGACGGTCCAGCGAAGGTGCTGGTGCTGACCACCTTCGACCTGGACGAGTACGTGGTGGAGGCGCTGCGGGCGGGGGCCAGCGGCTTCCTGCTCAAGGACGCGCCGGCCGTGGAGCTGGTGCAGGCGATCCGGGTGGTGGCGGCGGGCGAGGCGATGCTCGCGCCGAGCATCACGCGGCGGCTGCTGGACAAGTACGCGGGGCATCTGCCGTCGGGCGAGGACTCCGTCCCGGACACGCTGGGGACGCTGACGGAGCGCGAGGTCGAGGTGCTGAAGCTGGTGGCGCGCGGGCTGTCGAACGCGGAGATCGCGGCGGACCTGTTCGTGAGCGAGACGACGGTCAAGACGCATGTGGGGCACGTGCTGACGAAGCTGGGCCTGCGCGACCGGGTGCAGGCCGCGGTGTACGCGTACGAGAGCGGTCTGGTGCGGCCCGGGGCCCAGTAGGGGCGCGCCACGGCGAAGGGGCACCCCGCGGCGGTCGCCGCGGGGTGCCCCTTTCCGGTCGGTGCCGGATCAGCCCTTGCTGATCTCCCAGAAGCGGAAGACGGTGGAGGCGTCGAGCGACCACTGCAGGCCGGTGACGTTCTGCCGGGTGACCGCGTACTGCTTGCCCTGCCAGAGCGGGATGAGCGGGACCTCGTCCGCGACGATGTCCTGGAGGCGGTTGTAGTCGGTGTTGGCCGAGGTGCGGTCCGACTTGGCGGAGGTCGACGGGATGATGGTCCCGGTGATCTCCTTGTTGTCGTAGTTGTTGTTGAGGACGTTGCCCGGGCCGAAGAACGGCTGGGTGAAGTTGTCGGCGTCCGGGTAGTCGGGGACCCAGCCCTTGACGTAGATGCCGTACTTGCCGGCCTGGATGTCCTTCTCGTACTGCTCGTACTCGACGGACTTGACCTCGGCGTCGAACAGCCCGCTGTCGTTGAGCTGCTTGGCGATGACCTCGAACTGCTGGTCGGTGGAGGGGCCGTAGCGGGACGGCGTGGAGTACAGGGTGACCTTCACCTTGCCGGTGATGTTCGCGGCCTTGAGGACGGCCTTGGCCTTCTCGGGCTGCGGGGTGCCGCCGTAGCGGTCGAAGAACGGCGTGGTGTGGCCGGCGATGCCGGTCGGGACGATGGAGTACAGGGCGGTGGCGGTGCCCTGGTAGACGTCCTTGACGAGGGCTTCGCGGTCCACGAGGTAGGCGATGGCCTTGCGGACGGGGAGCTTGCCGACGACCGGGTCGTTCATGTTGAAGACCATGTGCTCGACCTCGGCGCCGGTGCCCTGCACGACGTCGATCTTGTTGTCGCCGGTCTTGCTGGAGGCGAGGGCGGCGATGTCCTTGGCGGCGAGGCCGCGGAAGGCGAAGTCGACGTCACCGCTGTCGAGGACGGTCTTGAGGCCGGCCTGGTCACCGTTGAAGAACTTGAGGGTGACGCCGGTGTTCTTGGCCTTGGCCTTGCCGGTGTACGCCTCGTTGACGGAGAAGGTGGCGCTCTTGTCGCTGAACGAGTCCAGCTTGTAGACGCCGGAGCCGATGGCCTTGTTGTCGGTGCGCAGCTTGTCGGCCGGGTACTCGCGGTGGTCGACGATGGAGCCCGCGCCCGAGGCGATCTTGCTGGGGAAGGTGGCGTCGGAGGTCTTGAGGCGGAAGACGACCGTCTGCTCGTCGGGGGCGTCGATGCCGGCGATCGACGAGAGCATGACGGCGGGGCCGTTCTCGTCGTTGATCTTCAAGGTGCGCTCGAAGGAGAACTTGACGTCCTTCGAGGTCAGCTTGTTGCCGTTGCTGAACTTCAGGTCGGACCTGAGGACGCACTTGAAGAGCTTGCTGTCGGCGCCCTCGAAGGCGCAGGACTGCGCGGCGTCGGGCTCGGGGGCGATGCCGCCCTTGGGGAAGCTCAGCAGCGACTGGTAGACGTTGTTGAACAGCAGCCAGGAGCCGGGGTCGTAGCCGGATGCGGGGTCGGTGGACTTCACCTTGTCGGATATGCCCATGACCACGCCCTTGCCGCTGCCGGCGTTGGAGCCATCGGTCGAACCGCAACCGCTGAGCAGCGCGGCGGCGGTGGCCGCGCCGAGCGGGGCCGCGAGCCACTGGTTACGTCGATTCACGCGAACGTCCTTCACAGTCGAACTGTTTCGTTGTTCCGGCCCGCGACATCCGCTGCCGGTCTCTGCCTTCTCAGCCGCTCACACCGCGGCCGAGCTCCCACAACTGGAGGTCGGAGATGGCGTTGACCGACCACTCCACTCCGGTGATCCCGTCGCGTGCGGCGACGTACTGCTTGCCCTGCCACAGGGGCAGGACGGGTACGTCCTCGGCGACGATGTCCTGTATCTCCGCGATCGCGGGGGCGGCGACGCTGCGGTCGGCGGCCCGCCGGGATTCGGGGAGGAGCCTGGTGCGCACCGCGTTGTTGGCGTACGGCGTGCCCAGGAAGTTGTCCTGCTCCAGGAACGGGGCGAGGAAGTTGTCGGCGTCCGGGTAGTCGGGGAACCAGCCGAGCCCGTAGGCGGCGTGGTCGCCCTTCTTCTGGGTGGGGCGGAAGCTGTTCCACTCGCTGCCCTGGACGGTGATGTCGAAGAGCTGGGTGGAGTTGAGCTGGGCCTTGAGGGCCTCGAACTCGGCCGCCGTGCCGTCGCCGTAGTGGTCGTTGGTGTAGTGCAGGGTCAGCTTGACCGGGGTCTTGATGCCGGCTTCCTTGAGCAGGGCGGCGGCCTTGGCGGTGTTGGCGTCGCCGTACTTGTTGAAGAAGGAGTTCACGTGGCCGGTGACGCTGGTGGGGACCAGCGAGTAGAGCGGCTGCGCGGACTTGCCGTACACCTTGGAGATGAGGGAGCCGCGGTCGACGGCGGCGGCGAGGGCCTGGCGTACGGCCTTCTCCTTGACGACGGGCGCGTCGGTGTTGAAGCCGAGGTAGCGGATCTCCAGGCCGGGCATCGGGACGAGCTTGACGCCCTTGGGCGGGTTGGCGCTCAGCTCGGTGATCTGGGCGGGCGACAGGGTGCGGGAGACCATGTGGATCTTCCCGTCGGTGAGCGCCTTGCCCATGGCGGTGGAGTCGTCGAAGGTGCGCAGTTCGACCTTGTCGTTCTGCAGCTTGATGTCGCCCTTGTAGTTCGGGTTCTTGCTGAACACGGCGCGGACGAGGCGGTTGTCCTTGACCTCGGCCTTCATCGTGTAGGGGCCGGAGCCGTCGACGGTGAAGCCCTCGCGGAGCTTCTTGGCGTCGTAGTCCTTCGCGCTGACGATGCCGGCGGCCGGGGTGGAGAGCTTGTACGGGAAGGTCGCGTCCGGCGTCTTGAGGTGGAAGACGACGGTGTCGGCGCCCTTGACCTCGACGTTGTCGAGGGTGGAGAGCAGCGAGGACGGGCCGTTCTCGTCCTTGATCGCGAGGACGCGGTCGATGGAGAACTTGACGTCCTTGGCGGTGAGCGGGTCACCGCTGGCGAACTTGAGGCCGGGGCGCAGGGTGCAGCGGTAGCTCTCGTTGCCGGAGTCGGTGAAGCGGCATCCGGAGGCGGCCTCGGGGACGGGCTGGCCGCCGCCGCGGGGGGTGTGCATGAGCGTCTGGACGGTCTGGCGCAGGATGTTCCAGGCGCCGGCGTCGTAGGCGTACGCGGGGTCGAAGGGGGCGGGAGCGAAGTCTGCGGCCTCGAACCGGTCGGTGGTCCCGACGACGATCGCTCCGGATCCCGCTCCTCCGCCGGTCGCGCTGCCGCATGCGGTCAGCGCGGGGGCGAGCAGTCCGGCCGCGGCCGTCAGCACCATGGTCTTGCGGTTCATGCTGGAAGTACTCCCTGTAACCGGCACTTGGTTGAAGCGGCGTAGAGGGCACTTCGCGGCGGTCGCCCGTTCGGGGCGGAACGATCGGGCCGGTGGTATGACGATCGGTCCACGCGGTTCCGGCACAGGGGTGTGTGTCCGGGACTGCTGGGTGCGGCGCAGTGCCCGGCCCGACACTAGTGGCCCGGGGCGGGATGGCTGGAACTGGCCGGACTTGGTGCGTAATCGCACCGTGATGGGAGGGAACAGCTTGTTCACGCGGGGGGCCGTGAAGATTCGGTCAGTGGCTGATCAATCCGGACACAAGGGAAGGCGCTGGGGGTGCCCGAGGGGCCTCCGGGGGGTTCCGCAGGTGACCAAGGTCACCCTGAGCTACGGCCGCGGAGGGGATGGAATTTCAGCCTCCGGGCCATTCGACGGAAGATCCTTCCGCCAGACCTCGGGGCGACCGGTGTTCCGTTCGGCACGCAGTGTGCTCAGGGGATACCTGTCCGTATTGGTGCATACGGATGAAAGTGCCCGCATACCAATGTATGCGGGCTGAGCGCACCGTTACGGAGAGTGCGCGTCCGAGGGGGTCGCCGGCGGCTGCCGGCTCAGTTCAGCGGGACGATGAGCGAGCGCAGGAAGGCCAGGTCCACGTCCTCCAGCGAGCCCACGACCGTACGCCCCGGAGCCGGTTCGATCAGGCCGACCGAGGGCACGGCCACGACCCGGCAGCCCGCGGCCTCGGCGGCGGCCACCCCGGTGGCGGTGTCCTCGATGACCGCGCAGCGCGAGGGGTGCGCGCCCAGCGTGCGCGCGGCAAGCAGGTACGGGTCCGGATGCGGCTTGGTACGGACGACCTCGTCCCCGGCGACGGTCAGCGTGAAGCGGTCCCGGCCCAGGGTGCGCAGCACCTGGTCGATCACCCGGCGGTGCGAGGCGGAGACGAGGGCGGTGGGCACGTTGTGCCGGGCCAGCTCGTTCAGCAGCCGCTCGGCGCCCGGCATCAGCGGGACCTCGTCGGCGATACGGGCCTCGAAGCGCTCGTTGAGCAGGACGCTCAGCTCGCCGACGGTGATGGCGGCGCCGGTGGCCTCGATCAGGAAGGCGGCGCTGCGGCTCATGGGCCCGCCGACGACCACGTCCCGCCAGGACTCCTCCACGTGGTGCCCCAGCTCGCGGAAGATCTCCGCCTCGATCTCCCACCAGAAGCCCTCGGTGTCGACCAGGGTGCCGTCCATGTCGAGCAGCACCGCCTGCAGGGCCGATCCGTCGGCCGTGCGGGCGACGGGGGCGGGAACGGTGCTCGTCATGCGCGTACCTCTCCTGGGGGACAAGAAGGCCGGTCACCTCTTCCCGCAGGGGTGTACCCCCGGGGAACAGGCGACCGGCCTGTATGGGACCGACAAGTGTACGTCGGCGGAGCTCAGCGTGCGTTGAAATACTTCGCTTCGGGGTGGTGAATCACGATCGCGTCCGTGGACTGCTCCGGGTGGAGCTGGAACTCCTCCGACAGATGGACGCCGATCCGCTCCGGCTGGAGCAGGTCCGCGATCTTCGCGCGGTCCTCCAGGTCGGGGCAGGCGCCGTAGCCGAGGGAGAAGCGGGCACCGCGGTACTTGAGGTCGAACATGTCCTCGACCTGGGCCGGGTCCTCGCCGCCGAAGCCCAGCTCGGCGCGGACCCGGGCGTGCCAGTACTCGGCCATGGCCTCCGCCAGCTGCACGGACAGGCCGTGCAGCTCCAGGTACTCGCGGTAGGAGTCGGACTCGAACAGCTTGGCCGTGGCCTCACCGATCTTCGAGCCCACCGTGACCACCTGGAGGCCGACGACATCGGTCTCGCCGGACTCCTCCGGGCGGAAGAAGTCCGCCAGGCACAGTCGGCGGCCGCGGCGCTGGCGCGGGAAGGTGAAGCGGGTCCGCTCGTTCCCGGCGTCGTCGAGGATGATCAGGTCCTCGCCCTTGGACACGCAGGGGAAGTAGCCGTAGACGACGGCCGCCTCCAGCAGGTTCTCGGTGTGCAGCTTCTCCAGCAGCCCGCGCAGCCGCGGCCGGCCCTCGCTCTCCACCAGCTCCTCGTACGTGGCTCCGCCCGCGCGGGCCTGCTTGAGACCCCACTGGCCCTTGAACAGGGCGCCCTCGTCCAGCCAGCTGGCGTAGTCCTTGAGCGGGATGCCCTTGACCACGCGGGTGCCCCAGAACGGCGGGGTGGGCACCGGGTTGTCCACGGCCACGTCGGAGCGGCCGCCGCTCTCCTCCGGCTCCTCCACCTGGAGGGCGGGGGTGTCGCGGCGGGCCACGCGGCGCTGCTTGAGCTCGGGCAGGGTGGCGCCGGGGACGCCGCGCTTGACGGCGATGAGGGCGTCCATGAGGCGCAGGCCCTCGAAGGCGTCGCGGGCGTAGCGGACCTCGCCCTCGTAGATCTCGTGGAGGTCCTGTTCGACGTAGGCGCGGGTGAGGGCGGCGCCGCCCAGGATGACCGGGTAGTCGGCGGCGAGCTTGCGCTGGTTGAGCTCCTCCAGGTTCTCCTTCATGATCACCGTGGACTTCACCAGCAGGCCGGACATGCCGATGACGTCGGCCTTGTGCTCCTGGGCTGCTTCGACGATCGCGGAGACCGGCTGCTTGATGCCGATGTTGACCACGTTGTAGCCGTTGTTGGACAGGATGATGTCGACCAGGTTCTTGCCGATGTCGTGGACATCCCCGCGCACGGTGGCCAGGACGATGGTGCCCTTGCCCTCGGCGTCGGTCTTCTCCATGTGCGGCTCGAGATAGGCCACAGCCGTCTTCATGACCTCGGCCGACTGGAGCACGAACGGCAGCTGCATCTGCCCCGAGCCGAAGAGCTCACCGACGACCTTCATGCCTTCCAGGAGGGTGTCGTTGACGATCTCCAGCGCCGGACGCGTCTGCAGCGCCTCGTCCAGGTCGGCCTCCAGGCCGTTCTTCTCCCCGTCGATGATGCGGCGCTGGAGGCGCTCCTCCAGCGGCAGCGCCAGCAGCTCCTCGGCGCGGCCCGCCTTCAACGACTTGGTGTTGACGCCCTCGAACAGGGCCATCAGCTTCTGGAGCGGGTCGTAGCCCTCACGACGCCGGTCGTAGACCAGGTCCAGGGCCGTGTCGACCTGCTCCTGGTCGAAGCGGGCGATCGGCAGGATCTTCGAGGCGTGCACGATCGCGGAATCCAGTCCGGCCTTGACGCACTCGTCGAGGAAGACCGAGTTCAGCAGGACACGGGCGGCCGGGTTCAGACCGAAGCTGATGTTCGACAGACCGAGGGTGGTCTGGACGTCGGGGTGGCGGCGCTTGAGTTCGCGGATCGCCTCGATCGTCGCGATACCGTCACCCCGCGACTCCTCCTGGCCGGTGCAGATGGTGAAGGTCAGGGTGTCGATGAGGATGTCCGACTCCTGGATGCCCCAGTTGCCGGTCAGATCCTCGATCAGCCGCTCCGCGATCGCCACCTTGTGCTCGACGGTGCGGGCCTGGCCCTCCTCGTCGATGGTCAGCGCGATCAGCGCGGCACCGTGCTCCTGCGCCAGCCGGGTCACCTTCGCGAACCGCGACTCGGGGCCGTCGCCGTCCTCGTAGTTCACCGAGTTGATCACCGCACGCCCGCCGAGCTTCTCCAGCCCCGCCTGGATGACGGGGACCTCGGTCGAGTCCAGCACGATCGGCAGCGTGGAAGCGGTCGCGAAGCGGCCGGCCAGCTCCTGCATGTCGGCCACGCCGTCGCGGCCCACGTAGTCGACGCACAGGTCCAGCATGTGCGCGCCCTCACGGATCTGGTCCCGCGCCATCTCCACACAGTCGTCCCAGCGCGCCTCCAGCATCGCCTCACGGAACTTCTTCGACCCGTTCGCGTTCGTCCGCTCACCGATCGCCATGTACGAGGTGTCCTGCCGGAACGGCACCGTCTGATACAGCGAAGCCGCGCCCGGCTCGGGCCGGGGGTCGCGCGCGGTGACCTCCGTACCGCGCACCCGCTCCACGACCTGGCGCAGGTGCTCCGGCGTCGTACCGCAGCAGCCGCCGACCAGGGAGAGCCCGTACTCGTGGACGAAGGTCTCCTGGGCGTCCGCCAGCTCCGGCGCGGTCAGCGGGTAGTGGGCGCCGTCCTTCGTCAGGACCGGCAGACCGGCGTTCGGCATGCAGGACAGCGGGATACGGGAATTGCGGGCGAGGTAGCGCAGGTGCTCGCTCATCTCCGCCGGACCCGTGGCGCAGTTCAGGCCGATCATGTCGATGCCCAGCGGCTCCAGCGCCGTCAGGGCGGCACCGATCTCCGAGCCCAGCAGCATCGTGCCGGTGGTCTCCACCGTCACCGAGCAGATCAGCGGGACGTGCAGGCCGAGCGCGTCCATGGCACGCCGGGCGCCGATGATCGAGGACTTCGTCTGCAGGAGGTCCTGCGTGGTCTCCACCAGCAGCGCGTCCGCGCCACCCGTCAGCAGGCCCTCGGCGTTGATCTGGTAGGCGTCGCGGATCTGCGCGTAGGTGATGTGGCCCAGGGTGGGGAGCTTCGTTCCCGGTCCCATGGAGCCCAGCACCCAGCGCTGCTGCCCCGTCGACGCGGTGAACTCGTCGGCGACCTCGCGGGCGATCCGGGCGCCGGACTCCGACAGCTCGAAGTTGCGGTCGGCGATGTCGTACTCGGCGAGTGCCGCGTAGTTCGCGCCGAAGGTGTTGGTCTCCACGCAGTCCACGCCCACCGAGAAGTACGCCTCGTGGACCGAGCGGACGATGTCGGGGCGGGTGACGTTCAGGACCTCGTTGCAGCCTTCCAGCTGCTGGAAGTCCTCCAGGCTGGGGTCCTGCGCCTGGAGCATCGTTCCCATCGCCCCGTCGGCGACGACCACGCGGGTCGTCAGCGCCTCTCGGAGGGCATCGGCCCGGTTCTGCGGATCGGCGGGCGGGTTCGGCGACGAGGCCATGGTTGAGCTCCCTGGGATGCGACGGCTGTCGGCTTTGCGCCCCCGCTGTGTCAGGGGTGCACGCGGCCAGCGTAACCGCGAGGCCCCGGCCCCGGTGTGGGTGTCCCACGTGGCGGACTGCATTCTGTGGCGGGAGGGCGTACCCGCGGGTGACCCGGCGGTGGTGCGGCGAACAGATCTCCGACGGTGCGCAAGGTCGACATCGACCGATACTGTTCAGCATTGTCGAACCGCGTCAAGATGGTCAGTAATACCGAAGGTCAGCAGGAGGCTGCGCGATGGCACGGAACATCCAGTCGCTCGAACGAGCCGCTGCGATGCTGCGACTCCTGGCGGGCGGCGAGCGCCGGCTGGGGCTCTCGGACGTGGCGTCCTCGCTGGGCCTGGCCAAGGGCACCGCCCACGGCATCCTGCGCACCCTCCAGGCGGAGGGCTTCGTGGAGCAGGACCCGGCCTCCGGCCGCTACCAGCTGGGCGCGGAGCTGCTGCGGCTGGGCAACAGCTATCTCGACGTGCACGAGCTGCGGGCCCGCGCGCTGGTCTGGACGGATGATCTGGCCCGGGCGAGCGGCGAGAGCGTGTACGTGGGCGTGCTGCACCAGAGCGGGGTGCTGATCATGCACCACGTGTTCCGGCCCGACGACAGCCGCCAGGTGCTGGAGGTGGGCGCGATGCAGCCGCTGCACTCGACGGCCCTGGGCAAGGTGCTGTCCGCGTACGACCCGGTGGCGCACACCCAGGCGCTGGAGGTGGAGCGCGAGTCGTTCACCCCGCGCACGGTCACCGACGGCGGCGGTTTCGAGGAGATCCTGGACCTCACGCGGGCGCGCGGCTGGGCCGCGGACGTGGAGGAGACCTGGGAGGGCATCGCCTCGGTGGCGGCGCCGATCCACGACCGGCGGCGGATGCCGGTGGGCGCGGTGGCGGTGGCGGGTGCCGTGGAGCGGGTCTGCGGGGAGGCCGGGGAGCCCCGTGCGGCCCTGGTGGCGTCCGTACGGGACTGTGCGCGGTCGGTTTCACGCGATCTCGGCGCAGGCCGGTTCTGAGCTTCCTTTAGCAGCCTCCGGCTGCCCCTGGGCCTCTTTCTGCCCACTTTTCGCCATATCCCGACCTTCGTATGGCCGGTTTTGGCTGATCCCCTCGCGTGGTAACGATCCGACACCTTGACCGGACCGACTCTTGACGCGTTCTTCATCTGGGCGGAAAACTGCCGTTCACCGGTCGACATTGTCGAACACCTACCGGCAATACGCGCTAGGATGCGACAAGGCCACGGACCGGTGCAGCACTCACCGAGTGCGCGGAACCACCGGAGGGACCCGGTGTCCGCCCACCCCTGGACGTACAAAGGAGTCGCGGGTGTCCAGCTCCGACATCTTCATCGGCGAGACCATCGGTACCGCCCTGCTCACCCTTCTCGGCGGTGGCGTCTGCGCCGCAGTGACGCTCAAGAGCTCCAAGGCACGCAACGCGGGCTGGCTCGCCATCACGTTCGGCTGGGGATTCGCCGTACTGATCGCCGCCTACGTCTCCGCGCCGCTGTCCGGGGCCCACCTGAACCCGGCGGTCACCGTCGGCCTCGCCGTCAAGACCGGCGAGTGGGGCGACACCCCCGTCTACTTCGCCGGCCAGCTGCTGGGCGCCATGCTCGGCGCGGTCCTGATGTGGATCACCTACTACGGGCAGTTCCGCGTCCACCTGTCCGACCCGGAGCACATCCGCGACGCCACGCTCGGCCCGGAGGACCCGCACCCGCACGACGTGGCCGGCCCGGTGCTCGGTGTCTTCTCCACCGGCCCCGAGATCCGTAATGTCGTGCAGAACCTCGCGACGGAGATCATCGGCACCGCCGTCCTGATCCTGGCGATCCTGACCCAGGGCCTCCAGGACGACGGCAAGGGCCTCGGCGTCATCGGAGTCCTGATCACCTCCTTCGTGGTCGTCGGTATCGGCCTCTCCCTCGGCGGCCCGACCGGCTACGCCATCAACCCGGTGCGCGACCTCGGCCCGCGCATCGTGCACGCCCTGCTGCCGCTGCCCAACAAGGGCGGCTCCGACTGGGGTTACTCCTGGATCCCGGTGGTCGGCCCGCTCGTCGGCGCCGTGCTCGCCGGTGGTCTCTACAACATCGCGTTCGCCTGATCAGCAGTACCGGAACGATCGCAAGATCCGCACCGCCCTCCTGATTCGCCTCCTCACCCGATCTGCCAGGAGCAGCCACTATGACCACGAGCACCGGCCCCTTCATCGCCGCGATCGACCAGGGCACCACCTCTTCCCGCTGCATCGTCTTCGACCGCGACGGCCGCATCGTCGGCGTCGACCAGAAGGAGCACGAGCAGATCTTCCCGAAGCCGGGCTGGGTCGAGCACGACGCCAACGAGATCTGGACCAACGTCCAGGAGGTCGTCGCCGGGGCCATCGCCAAGGCCGAGATCACCGCCGCGGACGTCAAGGCCGTCGGCATCACCAACCAGCGCGAGACCACCCTGCTCTGGGACCGCCACACCGGCGAGCCCGTGCACAACGCGCTGGTCTGGCAGGACACCCGTACCGACGCCCTGTGCCGCGAGCTCGGCCGCAACGTCGGCCAGGACCGCTTCCGCCGCGAGACCGGCCTGCCGCTGGCGAGCTACTTCGCCGGCCCGAAGGTCCGCTGGCTGCTCGACAACGTCGAGGGCCTGCGCGAGCGCGCCGAGGCCGGGGACATCCTCTTCGGCACCATGGACTCCTGGGTCATCTGGAACCTCACCGGTGGCGCCGAGGGCGGTGTGCACGTCACGGACGTCACCAACGCCTCGCGCACCATGCTGATGAACCTGCACACCCTGGCCTGGGACGAGAAGATCGCGGAGTCGATGGGCGTCCCGCTCAACGTCCTCCCGGAGATCAAGTCCTCCGCCGAGGTCTACGGCCACGTCAAGGACGGCGTCCTCGCCGGTGTCCCGGTCGCCTCGGCGCTCGGTGACCAGCAGGCCGCCCTGTTCGGCCAGACCTGTTTCGCCGAGGGCGAGGCGAAGTCCACGTACGGCACCGGCACGTTCATGCTGATGAACACCGGCGACAAGCTGATCAACTCCTACAGCGGCCTGCTGACCACGGTCGGCTACCAGATCGGCGACCAGAAGCCGGTCTACGCCCTGGAGGGCTCCATCGCCGTCACCGGCTCGCTCGTCCAGTGGATGCGCGACCAGATGGGTCTGATCAAGTCCGCGGCCGAGATCGAGACCCTGGCCTCCTCCGTGGAGGACAACGGCGGCACCTACTTCGTACCGGCCTTCTCCGGCCTGTTCGCCCCGTACTGGCGCTCCGACGCCCGCGGTGTGATCGCCGGCCTCACCCGGTACGTCACCAAGGCGCACATCGCCCGTGCCGTCCTGGAGGCCACCGCCTGGCAGACCCGCGAGATCACCGACGCCATGACCAAGGACTCGGGCGTGGAGCTCGCGGCCCTCAAGGTCGACGGCGGCATGACCTCCAACAACCTGCTGATGCAGACGCTCTCGGACTTCCTGGACGCCCCCGTGGTCCGTCCGATGGTCGCCGAGACCACCTGCCTCGGCGCCGCCTACGCCGCCGGCCTGGCCGTCGGCTTCTGGCCCGACACCGACGCCCTGCGCGCCAACTGGCGCCGCGCGGCGGAGTGGACCCCGCGGATGCCCGCCGAGCAGCGGGAGCGCGAGTACAAGAGCTGGCTCAAGGCCGTGGAGCGGTCCATGGGCTGGGTCGACGACGAAGACGCCAGCTGACCGCACCGTCACAGCTGAGTCAATCGACGAGGAGCTGAAAGAAATATGAGCACCCTGCAGAGCGTTCCCGCCCTGGGTACGCACCCGACCGCCGGCGCGAACGCGAGCCGTGCCGAGACCCGCGAGCAGCTGGCGAAGGCCACGTACGACCTGCTGGTCATCGGTGGTGGAATCCTGGGCACCTCGGTGGCCTGGCACGCCGCGCAGTCGGGCCTGCGGGTTGCCATGGTGGACGCCGGCGACTTCGCCGGCGCCACCTCCTCGGCCTCCTCCAAGCTCGTCCACGGCGGTCTTCGCTACCTGCAGACCGGCGCGGTCAAGCTGGTGGCGGAGAACCACCACGAGCGGCGGGTGCTGGCCAAGGACGTGGCCCCGCACCTGGTCAACCCGCTCACCTTCTACCTGCCGGTCTACAAGGGCGGTCCGGTGGGTGCGGCCAAGCTGGGCGCGGGCGTCTTCGCCTACTCCGCCCTCTCGGCCTTCGGTGACGGCATGGGCAAGGTCATATCCCCGGCGCGTGCCGTCGCCGACAACCCCGGTCTGAAGACCGACAACCTCAAGGCCGTCGCGGTCTACTACGACCACCAGATGAACGACTCCCGCGTGGCCGTCATGACGGTCCGCGCGGCCGTCGAGTCGGGCGCGGTGGTCCTCAACCACGCCGAGGTCACCGGGCTGCGCAAGACCGGCGGCCGGGTCACCGGCGCCGAGCTCAAGGACCGCCTCGACGGCACCGAGTTCGGGGTCGACGCCCGTGTCGTACTCAACGCCACCGGCCCGTGGGTGGACCACCTGCGGCGCATGGAGGACAAGCACGCGCTGCCGTCGATCCGCCTGTCCAAGGGCGCGCACATCGTCATGAAGCGCAAGTCGCCGTGGAAGGCCGCCATGGCCACCCCGATCGACAAGTACCGCATCACCTTCGCCCTCCCGTGGGAGGACCAGCTGCTGCTCGGCACCACCGACGAGGTGTACGAGGGGGACCCGGCGGACGTGCGCGCCACCGAGTCCGACATCCAGCAGATCCTGGACGAGGCGGCCTTCTCGGTGAAGGACGCCGACCTCGACCGCTCGCTGATGACCTACGCCTTCGCGGGCCTGCGGGTGCTGCCCGGCGGCCCCGGCGGGGTGGAGAAGGCCAAGCGCGAGACGGTGGTCTCCGAGGGCGCGGGCGGCATGCTGTCCGTGGCCGGCGGCAAGTGGACGACGTACCGCCACATCGGCCGTGTGGTGATGGACAAGCTGGCGAAGCTCCCGGGCAGCCCGCTGACCGAGGACATGGAGCCGGTGAAGTCCCTGGTGCGCCGGGTCCCGCTGCCCGGTGTCGCCAACCCCAACGCGGTCGCGCACCGGCTGCTCGTGGACCGTGAGCCGGGCACCCGGATGGACCCGCTGACCGCCCGCCACCTGGCCTCGCACTACGGCTCGCTGGCCTTCGACATCGCCCGTCTGGCGAACGAGGACCCGGCGCTGGCCGAGCGCATCCACCCGGACGGTCCGGAGATCTGGGCGCAGGTCGCGTACGCCCGGGACCACGAGTGGGCCGAGACGGTCGACGACGTGCTGCGCCGCCGTACGACGGTCACGATCCGCGGTCTGGACGACGACGCGGTGAAGGCCCGTGTCGAGGAGATGCTGGGCCGTAAGGCATAGCTGTCACGCAGGTGGGGAAGAGGGGCGGTTCCGAGGGGAACCGCCCCTCTGTCGTGGGCTGTGGCCGGTGTGCCCTCAAGGCTTAGGCTGGCCCACGTACGCAAGGAACTTCGGAAGGAGACCTGGGTGATCGAGCTTGAGGGCGTGCCCGAGCTGATCGACCCGGTCATGGTGGCCGCGTTCGAGGGCTGGAACGACGCGGGTGACGCGGCCTCCGGTGCGGTCGCACACCTGGACCGGGAGTGGAAGGGCGAGGTCTTCGCGGCTCTGGACGCCGAGGACTACTACGACTTCCAGGTCAACCGGCCGACGGTATGGCTGGACAACGGGGTACGGAAGATCACGTGGCCGACGACCCGGCTGTCGGTGGTCCGCATCGGCGGCGCCAAGCCGCGGGACCTGGTGCTGGTGCGCGGGATCGAACCGTCCATGCGGTGGCGGTCGTTCTGCAACGAGATCCTGGGCTTCGCGCACGAGCTGGGCGTGGAGATGGTCGTCATCCTCGGGGCGCTGCTCGGGGACACCCCGCACACCCGGCCGGTGCCGGTGAGCGGGGTCACCTCGGACGCGGACCTGGCGCGGACGATGGACCTGGAGGAGACCAAGTACGAGGGCCCCACGGGGATCGTGGGGATCCTGCAGGAGGCGTGTACGCACGCGGGCGTGCCGGCGGTGTCGCTGTGGGCGGCGGTGCCGCACTACGTGTCGCAGCCGCCGAACCCGAAGGCGACGCTGGCGCTGCTGAACCGGCTGGAGGACCTGATCGACATCAGGATCCCGCTGGGCGAGCTGCCGGAGGACGCGCGGGCGTGGCAGCTGGGCGTGGACCAACTGGCCGCCGAGGACAGCGAGGTGGCGGAGTACGTGCAGACGCTGGAGGAGGCGCGGGACACGGCGGACCTGCCGGAGGCGTCGGGGGACGCGATCGCGCGGGAGTTCGAGCGGTATCTGCGGCGGCGGGATCCCGCGTCGCCGTCGGCGGAGCCGGGCGACGGTTCGTACCTGCGGGACACGAGCGGGGGGCTCCCCCGGCCCCCTAAGCCGCAGCCGCCGGTGTCGCCGCCGCCTCCGGAGGCCCCGCCGGAGGAACCGGGCGAGGACACCCCGGGCGCGTAGCCGGGCGGGGCGGGGGCTCGCGGGGCTCCGCCCCGCACCCCCGTGGGGCTCCGCC
>NZ_JBEYVX010000049.1:0-43632 GCF_040644195.1 Streptomyces sp. NPDC047014
AGAGCGCCTGCATGGCATGCAGGAGGTCAGGAGTTCAATTCTCCTTAGCTCCACAGTGAGGAAGCGGGCCACCCGGATCGGGTGGCCCGCTTCTCGTTGTGCCGTCGGAGGGAACGGCCGGGCGCCGGCCGGGGCCGCTGCGGTACCCTGACGCCATGCGTGCCGTACGCCTTCTGCTTACCGAGCCGCGCTGATCAGTACCGACCTCCGAGACGGTCGGACTCGGCGCGGCGTCCCCTCCTGTGCGAGGGGTTTTTTCGTTTGGGCAGGCAGAGACGGCAGAGACGATCGATGGAGCTTCAGAAATCATGAGCGAGACGAACACCCCGGCCCCCGAGGCGGCCGAGGCGCACCGTTACACGGCTGCCATGGCCGCCGACATCGAGGCACGCTGGCAGGACGTCTGGGACGAGCGGGGCACCTACGAGGCGCCGAACCCGGCCGGTGACCTGGCCGGGGACCCGGCGGTGGTCGCGCGGCCCAAGAAGTTCATCATGGACATGTTCCCGTACCCCTCCGGTGCGGGCCTGCACGTCGGCCACCCGCTCGGGTACATCGCCACCGACGTCTTCGCCCGCCACCAGCGGATGACCGGCCACAACGTGCTGCACACCCTGGGCTTCGACGCCTTCGGCCTGCCGGCCGAGCAGTACGCCGTGCAGACCGGCACGCACCCGCGGGTCTCCACCGAGGCGAACATCGAGAACATGAAGGTCCAGCTGCGCCGGCTGGGCCTGGGCCACGACAAGCGCCGCTCGTTCGCGACGATCGACCCGGACTACTACAAGTGGACCCAGTGGATCTTCCTGCAGATCTACAACTCCTGGTACGACGCCGACGCGAAGAAGGCCCGCCCCGTCGCGGAGCTGGTCGCCGCCTTCGAGGACGGCTCCCGCGAGGTTCCCGGCGGCCGCGCCTGGGCCGGGCTGGACGCCGCCGAGCGGGCCGAGGTCCTGAACGGCTTCCGGCTGGCCTACGCCTCCGACGCGCCGGTCAACTGGTGCCCCGGGCTGGGCACCGTACTGGCCAACGAGGAGGTCACCGCGGACGGCCGCTCCGAGCGCGGTAACTTCCCGGTCTTCAAGTCCCGCCTGAGCCAGTGGAACATGCGCATCACCGCCTACGCGGACCGCCTGCTGGACGACCTGGACGCGCTGGACTGGCCCGAGGCCATCAAGCTGCAGCAGCGCAACTGGATCGGCCGCAGCGAGGGCGCGCGCGTCGACTTCGCGCTGGGCGACGAGGCCGTCACCGTCTTCACCACCCGCCCCGACACCCTGTTCGGCGCCACCTACATGGTGCTGGCTCCCGAGCACCCGCTGGTCGAGAAGTTCATCCCGGCCGCCTGGCCCGAGGGCACCCACGACCTCTGGACGGGCGGTCACGCCACCCCCGCCGAGGCCGTGGCCGCGTACCGCAAGCAGGCCGCCTCCAAGTCGGACGTCGAGCGGCAGGCCGAGGCCAAGGACAAGACCGGTGTCTTCACCGGTGAGTACGCGCTCAACCCGGTCAGCGGCGCCAAGGTCCCCGTCTTCATCGCGGACTACGTGCTGATGGGCTACGGCACCGGCGCGATCATGGCCGTCCCGGCGCACGACGCCCGCGACTTCGAGTTCGCGCGCGCCTTCGAACTGCCGATCCGCTGCGTGGTCGAGCCCACCGACGGCCGCGGCACCGACCCGGCCGCCTGGGACGACGCCTTCGTCTCCTACGACGCCACCCTGGTCAACTCCTCCGGCGAGGGCATCTCGCTGGACGGCCTGGGCGTCGTCGAGGCCAAGGCCGCGATCACCGACTGGCTGGCCGGGCGCGGCATCGGCGAGGGGACGGTCAACTTCCGCCTGCGCGACTGGCTGTTCAGCCGCCAGCGGTACTGGGGCGAGCCCTTCCCGATCGTCTACGACGAGGACGGCGTCGCGCACCCGCTGCCCGAGTCGATGCTGCCGCTGGAGCTGCCCGAGGTCGAGGACTACTCGCCGCGCACCTTCGAGCCCGACGACGCCGCCTCCAAGCCGGAGACCCCGCTGTCGCGGAACGCGGAGTGGGTGAACGTCGAACTGGACCTGGGCGACGGCCGCGGTGTCCGCTCCTTCCGCCGCGAGACCAACACCATGCCCAACTGGGCCGGTTCCTGCTGGTACGAGCTGCGCTACCTGGACCCGCACAACTCCTCGGCGCTGGTGGACCCGGAGATCGAGCGGTACTGGATGGGCCCGCGCGAGGGCGCCCCGCACGGCGGTGTCGACCTGTACGTGGGCGGCGCCGAGCACGCGGTGCTGCACCTGCTGTACGCGCGCTTCTGGTCCAAGGTGCTGTTCGACCTGGGCCACGTCTCCTCGGCGGAGCCGTTCCACAAGCTGTTCAACCAGGGCATGATCCAGGCGTACGCCTACACCGACGAGCGCGGTGTGTACGTCCCGGCGGCCGAGGTCGAGGAGCGCGACGGGGCGTACTTCTACGAGGGCAAGCAGGTCAGGCGCGAGCACGGCAAGATGGGCAAGTCCCTCAAGAACGCCGTCACGCCGGACGAGATCTGCGAGGAGTACGGCGCGGACACCCTGCGCCTGTACGAGATGGCGATGGGCCCGCTGGACGTCTCGCGTCCGTGGGACACGCGCGCCGTGGTCGGCCAGTACCGGCTGCTGCAGCGCCTGTGGCGCAACATCGTCGACGAGGAGACCGGCGCCGTGACGGTCGTCGACGCCGAGCCGGGCGAGGACACGCTGCGCGCCCTGCACAAGGCGATCGACGGGGCCGGCGCGGACCTGGCCGGACTGCGCTTCAACACCGCCATCGCGAAGATCACCGAGCTGAACAACGCCCTGACCAAGGCGGGCCGGCCGCTGGAGCGCTCCGTCGCGGAGCGGCTGGTGCTGCTGATCGCCCCGCTGGCCCCGCACATCGCGGAGGAGCTGTGGCACCGGCTGGGCCACGGCGAGTCGGTCGTGCACCAGGACTTCCCGGTGGCGGACCCGGCGTACGTGGTGGACGAGACCGTGACCTGCGTGGTGCAGGTCAAGGGCAAGGTCAAGGCGCGCCTGGAGGTGTCGCCGGCGATCTCGGAGGCCGAGCTGGAGCAGCTGGCGGTGACCGACGCGGCCGTCGTGGCGGCGCTGGGCGGTGCGGAGATCCGCAAGGTGATCGTGCGCGCGCCGAAGCTGGTGAACATCGTCGTCTGAGCCGGTGGTGAGCCGGTGGTGAGCTGGTAGTCAGCGGTCGCTGAGCCGCCGGCGGGCCATCGGCGCGGGCGGTGGCTTCGGCCTCGGGGAGATCCCGTACGGGCAGGTTGGGGGTTCGAATGGAACCCCTGGCCTGCCCGTGGCGTTTACGGTGGGAGGGGACGGTAGAGAGCCCAAGGGTTTCGGGGAAGGGACGCTCATGGAGGCCGCGCTGATCATCTTCGCGCTGATGGTGCTCATCACCTTCCTCGGTCTGGGGTACGCGACCGTGAAGGTGGCCAAGGCCACCAAGCGCGGGGTCGACCGGACCCTCTCGCAGGCGCGCCGGACGGTCGAGGACACCACCCTGCGGGCCCGGAGCATCGGCCAGACCGGGGTGGCGGGGTCGCTGGCGCAGCTGCGGCTCGACCTGCGGACCTCGATGAGGTCCACGCAGCAGGCGCTCCAGGAGGGCGCGCGCGTGGACGCCTCGCTCCAGGAGTCGGTCATGCTGTTCGAGCGGCTGAGCGTGCACGGACGCGAGCTGGACGACGAGCTCAAGCGGCTGGAGCAGGACCCGGACCGGCAGCGGATCACGGAGCGGATGCCCGACCTGCGGGAGCGCACCGCGCAGATCACGAAGGCGGCGGACTCGCTGCGCTGGGCCGCGCGGGACCGGGCGAGCCGGTTCGCGGAGGACGAGCTGTCGACGCTGTCGGCGCAGATCGAGATGGAATCGGGCGCGCTGCGGGACTGGCGGCGGGAGCCGCCGGTGGACGAGCTGGCGGCGGCCGCGGCAGCCTGGGACGCGGCGCAGGCGAGCGGGACCGGCGCCTCCTCCACCACGGCTCCGGGCGCGGCCGGGCCCGCCGGGGAGCAGCCGCGGGCGGCTCTGGACCCGGCCGCGCCGCAGACCCCGTACCCCTGGCAGAAGACGCGGCGGCCGGAGAGCACGACCTGAGGGTGCGGGTGCCGGAGGCCGCGCGCGGGGCCGCCACGGGGGCTGGGCTGCCGTCCGGGGCCGGTGGGCGGTAACCTCCGCCTCATGTCCCGCCATGTCGCCATCGTCACCGATTCCACGGCCTACCTGCCCCGGCCGGCCATGGCACGGCACGGGATCACCGCCGTCCCGCTGACCGTCGTGCTGGGCGGGGAGGCGCTGGAGGAGGGCACCGAGATCTCGGCGCGCAGCCTGGCCCTGGCCCTCCAGAAGCGCCGGTCGGTCACCACCTCGCGGCCCGGCCCCGAGCAGTTCGTACAGGCGTACCGGGAGGCCGCGGACGCCGGGGCGACGGGCATCGTCAGCCTGCACCTGTCCGCCGAGTTCTCCGGCACCTACGACGCCGCCGTGGTCGCCGCCAGGACCGCGCCCGTACCCGTCCGGGTCGTGGACACCGGCATGGTCGCGATGGCCCTCGGCTTCTGCGCGCTGGCCGCCGCCGAGGTGGCCGAGGCGGAGGGCTCCGTGGACGAGGCGGTGGCCGCCGCGGAGAAGCGGGCGGCCGACATGGCCGCCTATTTCTACGTGGACACCCTCGACTACCTCCGGCGCGGCGGGCGGATCGGGGCCGCGCAGGCCCTCCTCGGATCGGCGCTGGCCGTGAAGCCGCTGCTGACGCTGGACGGCGGGCGGATCGAGATGCTGGAGAAGGTGCGTACGGCCTCCAAGGCGATCGCGCGCCTCGAGGAGCTGGCCGTCGAGCGGGCGGGCACGGCCGCCGTGGACGTGGCGGTGCACCATCTCGCGGCGCCGGAACGGGCCGAGAAACTGGCGGAGCGGCTGCGCGAGCGGGTGCCGGGGCTGGTCGAACTGCACGTCAGCGAGGTGGGCGCGGTGATCGGCGCGCACACCGGACCGGGGCTGCTGGCGGCGGTGGTCTCGCCCCGCTGATCACCGGAACGGGTGAGGGAGTTATCCACAACGGGGCGGTTTTCCACCGGAATTGAAGGCTCCGGACGGGGATCCGGGCCGGACCCTACCGTCGTGGCATGACTCTTCGAACGCGTACTTCGTATCCGCGGCGCCGGGCTGAGGCGCTGCTCGGTGGGGGCGGGGAGCCGGCGGTGGAGCCGGGTTCCGTGCCCTCTGCGGTGCTGCCTCCGGTGTCGTCTCCGGGGGAGGCGGCCGCGCCGGATCCGCCGCCCGGGGAGGGGCCTGCCGGGGGCGGGTGGCGGCTGGCGGTGCGGGAGCGGCTGCCGGTGTGGGTGCAGGCCCGCTGCGGGGTCGAGCCGCGCACGGTGGCCGCCGTGGGGGTGGTGCTGGTCGTCGCCGTCGGGTTCGCCGGGGAGCAGTACTGGTCCTCCCGGCCGCGGGGGGTGACGGTGCCCGCGGTGGTCGCGCCGGGCGTGGTCCCCGCCGGTGCGACGGCTCCGGCGAGTCCACCGGGCGGGCCGGGGCCCGGCGCGGCCGGTGCTCGGATCGTCGTCGACGTCAGCGGCAAGGTCCGGGATCCCGGGGTGCGGCGGCTGCCCGCCGGCTCGCGGGTGGAGGACGCGCTGGCCGCGGCCGGGGGAGTACGGCCCGGCACGGACACCACCGGGCTGAACCGGGCCCGGCTGCTGGTGGACGGCGAGCAGGTGCTCGTCGGGGCCCCGGCGCAGCCTCCGCCGGGCGGGGCCCCGGGGGCGGTGCCGGGCGGGGCGGCCACGGGCCCGCTGAGCCTGGCGACGGCCACCGTGGCGCAGCTGGACGGGCTGCCCGGGGTCGGGCCGGTCCTGGCGCAGCACATCGTCGATTTCCGTACCGCCCGGGGCGGCTTCCGCTCCGTGGACGAGCTCCGCCAGGTCGACGGCATCGGTGAGCGCCGCTTCGCCGATCTGCGCGGGCTGGTGCGGCCGTGAACCGCCCCGGGGAGCCGGGTGCTCCCGGCCCGGTGGATCTGCGCCTGGCGGTGCCGGCCGGGGCCGCCTGGGCGGCGGCCGCCCTCGCGCTGGACGCGCCCGTCGGGCTCACCGCCGCCGGGGCGGGTCTCGCGGTCGGCTGCGCGGGGCTGCTGCTCCTGCTCGCGGGGCGGCGGGCGGGGCCGCGCTGGAGGAACGCCCCAGCCGTGGCGGCGGCCCTGCTGTGCGCGGCCGCCGGAGCCGGGGTGGCGGGGCTCCAGCTGGCCGAGGCGCGGGCCGGGCCGGTGGCGGGGCTGGCGCGGGAGCACGCCCGCGTCCTCGCCGAGCTGACCGTCGCCTCCGATCCGCGGACCACCCGGAGCGGGAGCGGGCCGCCGGTGGTGGTGCTGGACGCGGTGGTGGGCCGGGTGACCGGGCCCGACGGGCGGAGCACCCGGGTGCGGACTCCCGTACGGGTACTGGCCGCGCACGCGGAGTGGGGCCGGTTGCAGCCCTCCATGCGGGTGGCGGTGGTCGCCCGTACGGCGCCGGGGCGGGGCGGGGAGCGGGCCGTCGCGGTGCTGCGGCCGGCGCGGGACACCCCGCCGCGGGTGACGGGCGGGCCGGATGCCGCCCAGCGGGTCGCGGGGAGGCTGCGGGCCGGGCTGCGCGAAGCCACCGACGGGCTCGCACCGGATGCCAGGGCCCTGCTGCCGGGGCTGGTCGTGGGGGACACCTCCCGGGTTCCGCCCGAGCTGCACGAGGTGTTCCGGGCCACCGACCTGCTGCACCTGCTGGCCGTCTCCGGGTCGAACCTGACCGTGGTGCTGTTCCTGCTCCTCGGGCCCCCGGGCCGCGCGCAGCAGGCCGAGCGGCGCGGGCTGGCCCCCCGGCTGGGGCTCTCGCTGAGGGCGACCGCCCTGTGCGGGGCGGCCCTGACGCTGGCCTTCGTGGTGGTGTGCCGGCCGGAGCCGAGCGTGCTGCGGGCCGCGGCCTGCGGGGCGGTCACCCTGCTGGCGCTCGCCACCGGGCGGCGCCGGTCCCTGATCCCCGCGCTGGGCGCCGCCGTCCTGCTGCTGGTGCTCTACGACCCGTGGCTGGCCCGCAGTTACGGCTTCCTGCTCTCCGTCCTGGCCACCGGGGCGCTGCTGACCCTCGCGCCCCGGTGGAGCCGGGCGCTGCGGGCGCGGGGGATGGGGCCGCGGCCGGCCGAGGCACTGGGGGCCGCCGCTGCCGCGCAGGCGGTGTGCGCGCCCGTGGTCGCGGTGCTGGCCGCGCGGGTGAGCCTGGTGGCGGTGCCGTGCAATCTGCTCGCCGAGCTCGCGGCGGGTCCCGCGACGGTGCTCGGCTTCGCCGCGCTGGCGGTGGCCCCGCTGTGGATGCCCGCCGCGGAGCTGCTGGCCCACGGTGCCGGGGTGCCCGCGGGGTGGATCGCGGCGGTGGCCCGGACCGGGGCCGGGTTCCCGGGGGCGGAGCTGGCCTGGCCGGGCGGGCTCGCCGGAGGGCTGCTGCTGGCCGCCGCCACGGTGGCCGCCGTGGCGCTGGCCTCCCGGCTGAGGTGGCGGCGCGGGTGCTGTGCCGTGCTGGCGGTGGTCCTGCTGCTGGCCGTGCTCAGGCCGCCGCAGCTGACCCGTACGGTGACCGGCTGGCCGCCGCCCGACTGGAGCTATGTGCAGTGCGCGGTGGGGCAGGGGGACGCCGCCGTGCTCGCCGTCGGCCCGGGGGAGGCCGTGGTGGTGGACGCGGGGGCGGAGCCGGGGCCGGTGGACGGCTGTCTGCGGGCGCTGGGCGTGCGGAGGGTGCCGATGCTGCTGCTGACGCATTTTCACGCCGACCATGTGGGCGGCCTCTCCGGGGTGCTGCGCGGCCGTTCCGTCGGCCTGATCCAGGCGACGGCGCGGGAGGAGCCGCCCGCGCAGGCCGCGTTCGTCCACCGGCTCGCGCGGGCGGCGGGGGTGCCGGTGGTCCGGGCGGTCCAGGGCGAGCGGCGCACGGCCGGGCCGCTCGCCTGGCAGGTGCTGTGGCCGCCGCCGGGCGGTGCGCCCTCCGAGGGGCCCAACGACGCGAGCGTGGTCCTGCTGGTGCGGCGCGCGGGCCTGAGCCTGCTCCTGCTCGGGGACCTCGAACCCCCGGCACAGCAGGCCCTGTTGAGGGACCACCCGGATCTCGGCCCGGTGGATGTGCTCAAGGTCGCCCACCACGGCTCCGCGCACCAGGACCCGGAGCTGCACGAGCGGATCCGGCCACGGCTGGCGATTGTTCCGGTCGGTACAAAAAACCGCTACGGGCACCCCGCGCCGGGTACGCTCGCACGCCTGCGGGCGGTGGGGGCGACGGTGTTGCGCACCGATACGGACGGCTCGGTGGCCGTCAGCGGGACGGGTGCGCGTATACGGGCGTTTCCGGCCAGCAGGCGGCGGATGCGGCGTGGGCATACCGGGCGCGAGCACTCTGTTTGCCCACAACCCGACAGCATGATCGAATGCGTCTTCGCCAGAACGGTCCAAGTCCACACAGCACGGGGGTGCATCAGTCATGTTCGGTCGCCGGCGGGGGATGGAGCCGGCCGGAGGTTCCGGTCCGCACACATCCGCGACACTGACGCTGCCGCCGACGGCGCGTCTGCTCAGCTACCGGGTCCTCGACACGGTCCACAGACCGGTCCGGCAGGCCGCGTTCGAGGTGACCGACCCGATCGGCCGGAAGGTCGTCACGGGCGAGACCGACCCGTACGGCGGCTTCGTCGCGACGGTGCCGGAGGGGGAGTACCGGCTGCTGGTGACGGCCGAGGGGTACGCGCCGTTCCACGGGGTGACCCTGGTGGGGGACCCGGTGCAGCCGGGCACCGGGGAGATCATCCTCGACGCGGTGGAGCCGCCGCTCCTGCCCAAGCCCGGGCACTGGGAGCTCGATCCGGCGCATTCGTCGATCGGGTTCACGGCCCGGCACATCGGCCTGGCCCGCATCCACGGACGGTTCAACACGTTCGCGGGGGCGGTGCGCATAGCCGACCGCATGGAGGACTCCACCATGCACGTGATCATCGATGCGACGAGCATCGACACCGGGATGCGGCTGCGGGACGACCACCTGCGGTCGGGGGATTTCCTGGACGCCGGCCGCCACCCCACGGTGGAGTTCTACAGCGAGCGGTTCATCCACCGCACCGGCAGCCGCTGGGCGGTGGCCGGCGCCCTGACCCTCCACGGGGTCAGCCGGTCGGTCACCCTGGACACCCAGTACCTGGGGCTGGGCACGGGCATGGAGGGCGAGGTACGGGCGGCCTGCCGGGCCACGGCCGAGCTGCACCGCGAGGACTTCACCCTCAACTGGCAGTCGCTGCTGGCCCAGGGGATCGCGGCGATCGGCTCCAGCGTGGACGTCACCCTGGACGTCCAGATCGTCCACAAGGGCTGACGGGGGCGCCCCCGGCCTCAGGGGGCCTCCAGCCAGCCCTCGTACGCGGCGGCGAGGTCGTCCAGCGCGGCGGTGTCGAGCCGTTCCGCCGGGTCCTCGACGACCACCAGCCACTGGGCGTCCTCGGCGTCGTCCTCACCGGCCAGGGCGTCGCGCACCAACTGCGGCTCCTCCGGGAGGCCGAAGCGGTCCACGGCCTCCTGGGCCACCTCCTCGGCGGCGTCGCGGTCGGGCAGGACGAGTACATGTCGCAGGTTCACCCGGTCATTCTCGGGCACGCGGCGCGGTGGGCTGTCAGTGCGGCATGGGATCCTGGAGCCGATGGCCACCAGGAAGAATTCCACCGACGACCCGCTCGCTCCGCTCACCCTCGCGGTGGGCCAGGAGGAGCTGCTGCTCGACCGCGCCGTCCGGGAGGTGGTGGCCGCCGCCCGCGCGGCCGACGCCGACACCGATGTGCGCGACCTCACCTCCGACCAGCTCCAGCCCGGCACCCTGGCCGAGCTGGCCAGCCCCTCGCTCTTCTCCGAGCGCAAGGTGCTGGTCGTCCGCAACGCGCAGGACCTCTCGGCGGACACGGTCAAGGAGGTCAAGGCGTACCTCGACGCGCCCTACGAGGAGATCGCCCTCGTCCTCCTCCACGCCGGCGGCGCCAAGGGCAAGGGGCTGCTCGACGCGGCGCGCAAGGCCGGTGCCCGGGAGATCGCCTGCCCGAAGATGACGAAGGCGGCCGACCGGCTCTCCTTCGTACGGGGCGAGTTCCGCACGCTCGGCCGCTCCGCGACGCCCGAGGCGTGCCAGACCCTCGTGGACGCCATCGGCAGCGACCTGCGGGAGCTGGCGAGCGCGGCGGCGCAGCTGTGCGCGGACGTCGAGGGCACCATCGACGAGGCCGTCGTCGGCCGCTACTACACCGGCCGGGCCGAAGCCTCCAGCTTCACCGTCGCGGACCGGGCGGTGGAGGGCCGGGCGGCCGAGGCCCTGGAGGCCCTGCGCTGGTCGCTGGCGACCGGGGTGGCCCCCGTACTGATCACCAGCGCGCTGGCCCAGGCGGTCCGCGCGATCGGCAAGCTGGCCTCCGCCCCGCGCGGCGCCCGCCCCGGCGACCTCGCCCGGGACCTCGGCATGCCGCCGTGGAAGATCGACCGGGTCCGCCAGCAGATGCGCGGCTGGTCGGCGGACGGGGTCTCCCTGGCGCTGCGCGCCGTGGCCGAGGCCGACGCCGGGGTCAAGGGCGGCGGGGACGATCCGGAGTACGCCTTGGAGAAGGCCGTCGTCGCCGTGGCCCGCGCGGCCCGCCCCCAGCGCCACTGAGCCGGGCCGGGGCCGGGCAGGCTCCGGCAGGAGCGCCCCCGGGACGGACGAAGGCCCCGGCTCACCACCCTGGGGAAGAGTGGGGAGCCGGGGCCTTCGGTACTTCTCGGTTGCACCGCACCCGCGTGGCGAACGCTTCGTGTGCGGCGCGGGGTGCCGGTCAGGAGCGGGAGAGAGGGCCCGCTGGGTCCTGCCCGGCGATCACATCAGGGAGCTCAGCCCTGGAGGGTGGCGACCTTGGAAGCCAGCGCCGACTTCTTGTTGGCGGCGGCGTTCTTGTGGATGACACCCTTCGAGACAGCCTTGTCGAGCGCACGGGCGGCGGCGCGGGAAGCCACGGTGGCCTTCTCGACGTCACCGGCGACGACAGCCTCGCGGGCCTTGCGGATCGCGGTCTTGAGCGACGACTTGACGGCCTTGTTACGCAGGCGCGCCTTCTCGTTGGTCTTGTTCCGCTTGATCTGGGACTTGATGTTCGCCACGAAAAGAGCCTTCTCAGGTTCAGAGGTTGATCTTCCGACTGTGTCCCGGGAGTTGAGAGGGCACACGAGACACAGCTGCCCAGGCTACCAGCAGCCTTCCGGGCGGCCCAAACCGAGCGCACTGCCCCGTCCATGGGACCATGGGAGTCTGCGTACAGATCCGACATCGCGCCGACGAAGGCGACGAGATCCGAACTTTCGCCTCCGACTTCGTTCCGACTGCGACCCGAGAATCAGGACACTGCGTGCCCGCGATCCCCAGCCACGTGCCCGAGCCGAGCCGTACCGACCCGGCGCTGATCCGCAATTTCTGCATCATCGCGCACATCGACCACGGCAAGTCGACCCTTGCCGACCGGATGCTCCAGCTCACCGGTGTCGTCGACCAGCGGCAGATGCGCGCCCAGTACCTCGACCGCATGGACATCGAGCGTGAGCGCGGTATCACGATCAAGTCCCAGGCGGTCCGTCTGCCCTGGGCGCCCACCACGGGCGAGGGTCAGGGCAGCACCCACATCCTCAACATGATCGACACCCCCGGGCACGTCGACTTCACCTACGAGGTCTCGCGCTCCCTCGCCGCCTGCGAGGGCACCGTCCTGCTGGTGGACGCCGCCCAGGGCATCGAGGCGCAGACCCTCGCCAACCTGTACCTGGCGATGGAGAACGACCTTGCGATCGTCCCCGTCCTGAACAAGATCGACCTGCCGGCCGCGCAGCCGGAGAAGTTCGCCGAGGAGCTGGCGAACCTGGTCGGCTGCGACCCCGACGACGTGCTCCGCGTCTCCGCGAAGACCGGCCTGGGCGTGGACGCGCTGCTCGACAAGGTCGTCGCCACCGTCCCGGCGCCGGTCGGCGTCAAGGACGCCCCCGCCCGCGCGATGATCTTCGACTCGGTCTACGACTCGTACCGCGGCGTCGTGACCTACGTGCGTGTGGTCGACGGCCAGCTCAACAAGCGCGAGCGCATCCGCATGATGTCCACCGGCGCCACGCACGAGCTGCTGGAGATCGGCGTCTCCTCCCCGGAGATGACCCCGGCCGACGGCATCGGCGTCGGCGAGGTGGGCTACATCATCACCGGCGTGAAGGACGTCCGTCAGTCCAAGGTCGGTGACACCATCACCAGCCTGCACAACGGCGCGACCGATGCCCTCGGCGGCTACAAGGACCCGAAGCCGATGGTCTTCTCGGGCCTGTACCCGCTCGACGGCTCGGACTACCCGGACCTGCGCGAGGCCCTGGACAAGCTCCAGCTCAACGACGCCGCGCTGGTCTACGAGCCGGAGACCTCGGCGGCGCTCGGCTTCGGCTTCCGCGTCGGCTTCCTCGGCCTGCTGCACCTGGACGTGGTCCGCGAGCGCCTGGAGCGCGAGTTCGGCCTCGACCTGATCGCCACCGCGCCCAACGTGGTCTACCGGGTGGTGCTGGAGGACGGCAAGGAGGTCACCGTCACCAACCCGAGCGAGTTCCCCGAGGGCAAGATCAAGGACGTCTTCGAACCGGTCGTCCGGGCCACCGTGCTCGCCCCGACCGAGTTCATCGGCGCGATCATGGAGCTCTGCCAGCAGCGCCGCGGCACCCTCCTCGGCATGGACTACCTTTCCGAGGACCGCGTCGAGATCCGCTACACCCTCCCGCTCGCGGAGATCGTCTTCGACTTCTTCGACCAGCTCAAGTCCAAGACGCGCGGCTACGCCTCCCTCGACTACGAGCCCACCGGCGAGCAGGCGTCCAGCCTGGTCAAGGTCGACATCCTGCTGCACGGCGACAAGGTCGACGCCTTCTCCGCCGTCTGCCACAAGGACGCCGCCTACGCCTACGGCGTGCGCCTGGTCGCCAAGCTGCGCGAGCTCATCCCGAGGCAGGCGTTCGAGGTGCCCGTCCAGGCCGCGATCGGCTCCCGCGTCATCGCCCGCGAGACCATCCGCGCCATCCGCAAGGACGTCCTCGCCAAGTGCTACGGCGGTGACATCTCCCGTAAGCGGAAGCTGCTGGAGAAGCAGAAGGAGGGCAAGAAGCGCATGAAGATGGTCGGCTCCGTGGAGGTCCCGCAGGAGGCGTTCATCGCCGTCCTCTCCAGCGACGAGTCCGGCGGCAAGAAGAAGTAGCCGCCGCCCCGCCACCCGGCGTACACAGGCCCCCGTGCACCCGCGCGGGGGCCTGTTTCGTTATGAACCGGCCGCTCGTGGGCTCTTACGCGCACGGCGGACGGCCTCTAGTCTGATCACTGCTCCACGGTTACTCGCCAGTTCAGAAAGTCAACGGCTGCAAACCCGCCAGTCCCAAGCGCCCCCAGCGCCCCACGCCCACGCACTGCCCGCGTGGTTCGGTCCGGAGGATGTCGTGAGCGACACGAAGACCTATCTCGAGAACCGCCCGCCCACCGTGGCGGTGCTCTTCCTTGAGCGCGTCGCCGCGACGCCGGATGCGGAGGCGTACCGGTACCCGGTGCCCTCGGCCGGCGGGCAGGGCGCCCCCGACGACTGGAAGTCACTCAGCTGGGGCCAGGCGGCCGAGCGGGTCTTCGCCGTCGCCGCCGGGCTGATCTCCCTCGGCCTGCAGACCGAGGACCGGGTCGCGCTCGCCTCCAACACCCGCGTCGAGTGGATCCTCTCCGACCTCGGCGTGATGTGCGCCGGCGGCGCGGTCACCACCGTCTACCCCAGCACCAACGCGGACGAGTCGGCCTTCATCCTGGCCGACTCCGAGAGCCGGCTGCTCATCGCCGAGGACGCCGCGCAGCTGGCCAAGGCCCGCGAGCGCCGCGCCGACCTGCCGGCGCTGCGCCATGTCGTGGTCATGGACGCCGCCGACGCGGTGCCCGCCGAGGGCGACCCCGAGGGCTGGGTGCTCTCGCTGGAGGAGCTGGAGGCCAAGGGCCGCGAGTACCTGGCCAAGCACCCCGAGGCGGTGGACGAGCGCATCGCCTCGATCACCTCCCAGCAGCTCGCCACCCTCATCTACACCTCCGGCACCACGGGCCGCCCCAAGGGCGTCCGGCTGCTGCACGACAACTGGTCCTACCTGGCCAAGGCCATGGTCGCCACCGGTCTGATCGGCAAGGAGGACGTCCAGTACCTCTGGCTGCCGCTGGCCCACGTCTTCGGCAAGGTGCTGACCTCCGGGCAGATCGAGGCCGGTCACGTCACGGCCGTCGACGGCCGCATCGACAAGATCATCGAGAACCTGCCGGTCGTGCAGCCCACCTACATGGCCGCCGTACCGCGCATCTTCGAGAAGGTCTACAACGGCGTCGCCGCCAAGGCGCGGGCCGCGGGTGGGGCCAAGTACAAGATCTTCCAGTGGTCCGCCGGAGTGGCCCGCGAGTACGCCAAGGTCACCCAGGACAACTTCCGCCGCACCGGACAGGCCAGCGCCCCCTTCGGCCTCACCACCAAGCACAGGATCGCGGACGCGCTCGTCTACTCCAAGCTCCGCGACGCCTTCGGCGGCAAGCTGCGCGCGGCCGTCTCCGGCGCCTCCGCCCTCGCCCCCGACATCGGCTTCTTCTTCTCCGGCGCGGGCATCCACATCCTGGAGGGCTACGGTCTGACCGAGTCCAGCGCCGCCTCCTTCGTCAACCCGGGCGAGGCGTACCGCACCGGCACGGTCGGCAAGCCGCTCCCCGGCACCGAGGTCCGCATCGCGGACGACGGCGAGGTCCTGCTGCGCGGTCCCGGCATCATGCAGGGCTACCACGGGCAGCCCGAGAAGACCGCCGAGGTCCTGGAGCCCGACGGCTGGCTGCACACCGGCGACATCGGGGAGCTCTCGCCCGACGGCTACCTGCGCATCACCGACCGCAAGAAGGACCTGATCAAGACCTCGGGCGGCAAGTACGTCGCCCCGGCCGAGATCGAGGGGCAGTTCAAGGCGATCTGCCCCTACGTCTCCACGATCGTGGTGCACGGCGCCGACCGGAACTTCTGCACGGCGCTCATCGCCCTCGACGAGCCGGCCATCGTGGGCTGGGCCGCCGACAACGGGCTGGAGGGGAAGACGTACCAGCAGGTCCTGGCCGCGCCGGAGACCACCCGGCTGATCGAGACCTACGTCCAGACCCTCAACGAGGGCCTCCAGCGCTGGCAGACGGTCAAGAAGTTCCGCCTGCTGCCGCGCGACCTGGACGTCGAGCACGGCGACCTCACCCCCAGCCTCAAGCTGAAGCGGCCGGTGGTCGAGCGTGAGTTCAAGCACCTGATCGAGGAGATGTACGAGGGCTCGCGCGAGGCGTAGCGCCCCCGGCGGGCCGGCGGGGTGCGGGGCGGCGGACCGCCCCGCGCCTGCCGTGCCCGCGCGTGCGGGATGATGGGGGTATGCCTTCCGCCCTGCCCGACGGTGACCCCATGCCCGAAGACGGCTCGCTGCCGTCGCACGCCCTGACGGGCGCGGGGGACCGGCCCCTCGGGTTCTACCTGCACGTCCCCTACTGCGCCACCCGCTGCGGGTACTGCGACTTCAACACCTACACGGCCACCGAGCTGCGGGGCACCGGAGGCGTGCTCGCCTCCCGGGAGAACTACGCCGACACCCTGATGGACGAGGTCCGCCTGGCGCGCAAGGTGCTCGGCGACGACCCGCGGGCCGTCCGCACCGTCTTCGTGGGCGGCGGCACGCCCACCCTGCTGCCCGCCGCCGACCTGGTCCGGATGCTCGCGGCGATCCGGGACGAGTTCGGCCTGGCCGAGGACGCCGAGATCACCACGGAGGCCAACCCGGAGTCCGTCGACCCGCGCTACCTGGCCGAACTGCGCGCCGGCGGCTTCAACCGGGTCTCCTTCGGCATGCAGAGCGCCAGGCGCCATGTCCTCAAGGTGCTCGACCGCACCCACACCCCGGGCCGCCCCGAGGCGTGCGTGGCCGAGGCGCGGGCCGCGGGCTTCGAGCACGTCAACCTCGACCTGATCTACGGGACCCCCGGCGAGTCCGACGAGGACTGGCGGGCCTCCCTGGCCGCGGCCATCGGGGCCGGCCCGGACCATGTCAGCGCCTACGCGCTGATCGTGGAGGAGGGCACCCAGCTGGCGCGGCGGATCCGCCGCGGCGAGGTCCCGATGACCGACGACGACGTGCACGCCGACCGCTACCTGATCGCGGACGAGGTGATGGCCCAGGCCGGCTACTCCTGGTACGAGGTCTCGAACTGGGCGACCTCGGAGGCCGGCCGCTGCCTGCACAACGAGCTGTACTGGCGCGGCGCCGACTGGTGGGGCGCCGGCCCGGGCGCGCACTCGCACGTGGGCGGGGTGCGCTGGTGGAACGTCAAGCACCCCGGGGCCTACGCCGCCGCCCTCGCGGAGGGCCGCTCCCCGGGCGCGGGCCGCGAGCTGCTGTCCGCGGAGGACCGCCGGGTGGAGCGGATCCTGCTGGAGCTGCGCCTGGTGGACGGCGTCCCGCTCTCCCTGCTGGCCCCGGCCGGCCTGGCAGCCTCCCGCCGCGCCCTGACGGACGGCCTCCTCCAGCCGGAGCCGTACGAAGCGGGCCGGGCGGTCCTGACCCTCCGCGGCCGCCTGCTGGCGGACGCGGTGGTCCGCGACCTGGTGGACTGAACCACCCGGTGGGGTGAATACCCCCGGATCCCCGTCCGGACTGCCTGCGTTGTCCCTAGGCTGCCGCCGACAGCACGCGGTGGATGTGGAGGACCACGGAGATGGCCGCTGTGGACGAGCGTGGGATGGCCAGGTTCTTCGAGGGGTTCCAGCCTCCCGACGGAGTCAGGGCCGAGCTCCTCCGGGGGGAAATCGTGATGACGGCCGGCCCCGATCTGGTGCACAACCTGATCGTGGAAAACGTGCAGGACCAGATTCCGCGCAAGCGGTGGGCCCGGCTCCAGACCCAGGACGTCGACATCGTCGACGAGGCGAGCGAGACCGTGCCCGACCTGGTGGTCCTGGACCGCGAGGCGCACACGGGCTCGGGCCGTCTCCTGCCCTCGCAGTTGATCACGCTGGTGGTGGAGGTGGCGTCCAGGACCAGCGTCGACCGGGACTACGTGGTCAAGCGTTCCGTCTATGCCGCGGGACGGGTGCCCGCGTACCTGATCATCGACCCCGTCAGCGCGCAGTGCGTCCTGCTCACGATTCCCGTCGGCGCGGGGGACGAGGCCGACTACCGCGCGCAGCGCGTCTCGAAATTCGGCGAGCCGCTGCCGCTCGAACTGCTCGGCGTCGAGCTGGACACGAGCGAGTTCGGCACCTTCGAGGGCGTCAGGGCGCGCCGTCACCCGTGACGAAGTCGATCAGTTCCTCCACGCGGCCCAGCAGCGTCGGCTCCAGGTCCTTGTAGGACGTCACCCGGGACAGGATGTGCTGCCAGGCGGCGCCCGTGTGGTCCGGCCAGCCCAGGGCGCGGCAGACGCCCGTCTTCCAGTCCTGGCCGCGCGGGATCACCGGCCAGGCGGGGATGCCGAGGGCGGACGGTTTCACCGCCTGCCAGACGTCCACGTACGGGTGGCCCACCACCAGCACGTCCGGAGAGGTCACCTCCGCCGCGATACGGGACTCCTTCGAGCCCGGCACCAGATGGTCCACCAGCACCCCGAGGCGGGCGTCCGGGGCCGGGCCGAACTCCGCCACCACGGCCGGGAGGTCGTCCACGCCCTCCAGGTACTCCACCACCACGCCCTCGATGCGCAGGTCGTCGCCCCAGACCCGCTCCACCAGCTCGGCGTCGTGGCGGCCCTCCACGTAGATCCGGCCCGCCCGCGCCACCCGCGCGCGGGCGCCGGGCACCGCGATCGACCCGGAGGCGGTGCGGGCGGGGGCCACCGGGCCGCGGGGCGGGCGGACCAGCGTCACCACGGCCCCGTCCAGCAGGAAGCCGCGCGGCTCCATCGGGAAGACCCGGCGCTTGCCGAACCGGTCCTCCAGGGTCACCGTGCCCGCCTCGCAGGCCACCACCGCGCCGCAGAAGTCCGTACCGGCCACCTCGACCACGAGGTCGGGCTCCGCCGCCACCTCGGGCACGGCCTTCGGGCGCTTCCACTGCGGGGTCAGGTCGGGGGAGTACTCGCGCATCCGGCCGACATTAGGAGAGCCGCGCCCGTCATGCCCCCGACACGCCGAAACGCGCGGCCAGTGTGGCGCGTTGCGCACGGACGAACTCCGCCGTGACCACCGCTCCGTGACCCGGCACGTACAGCGCGTCCTCCCCGCCCAGCGCGAGCAGCCGGTCCAGGGCCGCCGGCCACTGCCGGGGCACCGCGTCCGGGCCCGCCGAGGGCTCGCCCGACTCCTCCACCAGGTCCCCGCAGAACACCGTCTCCCGCTCACCCGGGACGAAGACGGCCAGGTCGTGGGCGGTGTGGCCGGGCCCGACATTGGCCAGCAGCACCTGGAGCTCGCCCAGGTCCAGGGTCCACTCGCCCGAGACCCCGTGCCGGGGCACCGCCAGCAGGTCCGCCGCCTCGGCCGCCTCCGCCTCCGCGAGGCCGTGCCGGACGGCGTCCGCGCGCAGCTCCTCGCGGCCCGAGGAGAGCAGCGCGTCCAGGCCGACCGCGCCGAAGACCTCCGCCCCGGCGAAGGCCGCACCGCCCATCACATGATCGAAATGGCCGTGCGTGAATGCGAGATGGGTCACTCGCCGGCCGGTCAGCCGCTCCGCCTCGGCCCGCACCGCGGCCCCCTCGCGGACGCAGGAACCGGGGTCGACGAGGAGCACCGAGGCGTCCCCCACCACCAGTCCCACCGTGCAGTCCCACACCGGGAGGCGCCGCCGCCCGGTCCTTCCGGTCAGCCGTTCCCAGCCCGCCTCTTCCCAACGCACGTCCATGCCGCGACGCTACCCTGGCGGGCCTCCCTTGCCAGGGGCTCACCGCCCGGCCGTACACTGAGCGGGGGATCTCTGGCACTCGAACATCCAGAGTGCCAACGAACGCCAGAACACGTCGGAACGCGGCAGAAGACGGCCACAGACACAGCTGGAGGTGTGCGCGATGCTCAGCGAACGCAGACTCGAAGTGCTGCGCGCCATCGTCCAGGACTACGTCGGGACGGAGGAGCCGGTCGGCTCCAAGGCGCTCACCGAGCGGCACCGGCTCGGCGTCTCGCCCGCCACCGTGCGCAACGACATGGCCGTGCTGGAGGAGGAGGGCTACATCGCCCAGCCCCACACCAGCGCCGGCCGGATCCCCACCGACAAGGGCTACCGCCTCTTCGTGGACCGGCTGGCGGGGGTCAAGCCCCTGTCGACGCCCGAGCGGCGGGCCATCCAGAACTTCCTCGACGGCGCCGTGGACCTCGACGACGTCGTGGGCCGCACGGTGCGGCTGCTCGCGCAGCTCACCCGGCAGGTCGCCGTCGTCCAGTACCCGAGCCTGACCCGGTCGACCGTCCGGCACGTGGAGCTGCTGTCGCTGGCTCCCGCGCGCCTGATGCTCGTACTGATCACGGACACCGGGCGGGTGGAGCAGCGGCTGATCGACTGCCCCAGCCCCTTCGGTGAGGCGTCGCTCTCGGACCTGCGGGCGCGGCTCAACAGCCGGGTCGTCGGCAGGCGCTTCACCGATGTGCCGCCGCTCGTCCAGGACCTCCCCGAGTCCTTCGACGCGGACGACCGCGGCACAGTCTCCACCGTGCTGTCGACGCTGCTCGAAACCCTGGTCGAGGAGGCGGAGGAGCGGCTGATGATCGGCGGTACCGCCAATCTCACGCGCTTCGGACACGATTTCCCCCTGACGATCAGGCCGGTGCTGGAGGCGCTGGAGGAGCAGGTCGTGCTCCTCAAGCTGCTCGGCGAGGCCAACGAGTCGGGGATGGCCGTACGGATCGGGCACGAGAACGCCTACGAGGGGCTGAACTCCACGTCGGTCGTCTCGGTCGGTTACGGTTCGGGCGGCGAAACAGTCGCCAAACTCGGCGTGGTCGGACCGACCCGCATGGACTACCCCGGAACGATGGGAGCGGTACGCGCAGTGGCACGTTACGTCGGACAGATCCTGGCGGAGTCGTAAGTGGCCACCGACTACTACGCCGTACTCGGCGTGCGCCGCGACGCATCGCAGGACGAGATCAAGAAGGCGTTCCGGCGGCTCGCGCGCGAGCTGCACCCGGATGTGAACCCTGATCCCAAGACGCAGGAGCGTTTCAAGGAGATCAACGCCGCCTACGAGGTGCTGTCGGACCCGCAGAAGAAGCAGGTCTACGACCTCGGCGGCGACCCGCTGTCCGCCTCCGGCGGTGGCGGCGGCGCGGGCGGCTTCGGTGCGGGCGGCTTCGGCAACTTCTCCGACATCATGGACGCCTTCTTCGGCCAGGCGTCCCAGCGCGGCCCGCGCTCGCGCACCCGGCGCGGGCAGGACGCCATGATCCGCCTGGACCTGGAGCTGGACGAGGCGGCCTTCGGGACCACCAAGGACATCCAGGTCGACACGGCCGTGGTCTGCAACACCTGCTCCGGCGAGGGCGCCGCCCCCGGCACCTCGGCGCAGACATGTGACATGTGCCGCGGCCGCGGTGAGGTCTCGCAGGTCACCCGCTCCTTCCTGGGCCAGGTCATGACCTCGCGCCCCTGCCCGCAGTGCCAGGGCTTCGGCACCGTGGTCCCGACCCCGTGCCACGAGTGCGCGGGCGACGGCCGGGTCCGCTCCCGCCGCAGCCTGACGGTCAAGATCCCCGCGGGCGTCGAGAACGGCACCCGGATCCAGCTCTCGGGCGAGGGCGAGGTCGGCCCCGGCGGCGGCCCCGCCGGCGACCTGTACGTGGAGATCCACGAGCTGGCGCACCCGACCTTCCAGCGGCGCGGGGACGACCTGCACTGCACGGTCACCATCCCGATGACCGCGGCCGCCCTCGGCACCAAATGCCCGCTGGAGACGCTGGACGGCCTGGAGGAGATCGACATCCGGCCCGGCACCGGCTCCGGGCAGGCGATCCCGCTGCACGGGCGCGGCGTCACCCACCTGCGCGGCGGCGGGCGCGGCGACCTGATCGTGCACGTCGAGGTCACCACCCCGGGCAAGCTGGACGCCCAGCAGGAGGAGCTGCTGCGCCAGCTGGCGAAGCTGCGCGGCGAGGAGCGGCCCATGGGCCAGTTTGCGCCGGGCCAGCAGGGGCTGTTCAGCCGCCTCAAGGACGCGTTCAACGGCCGCTGACCGGCGGACGCAGCGCATACGGAGCCCGGTCCGGGCAGTCCCCGGACCGGGCTCCGCGCATGTTCCGGACGGGCTCCGCGGCTGCCGCCGGGAGCGGCCCGTGCCGGGCCGATTGCGGTGATTCGGCCCCCTGAGCGGGACATGGCACGATGCAGTCCATGTCCACCGCACCGAACGGTCTCTCCCGGTACCCGATCGTGCAGGCTCCCATGGCGGGCGGTGCCTCCTGCCCGCCGCTCGCCGCGGCCGTGTGCGAGGCCGGCGCCCTGGGCTTCCTGGCCGGCGGCTACAAGACCGCCGAGGGGATGTACGAGGAGATCAAGCAGGTGCGCGCGCTCACCCGGCACCCCTTCGGCGTCAACCTCTTCCTGCCGCAGACCGGGTACGTGGACCCGGCCGCCGTGGAGGCGTACCGCGGGCAGCTGGCCGGTGAGGCCAGCTGGTACGAGATCTCGCTCGCCGAGGAGGACATCATCGGCACCAGCGACGACGGCTACGACGCCAAGCTCGCCATCCTCCTGGAGGACCCGGTCCCGGTGGTCTCCTTCACCTTCGGCTGTCCCGCCTCCGCCTCGCTGGCCGCCCTGCGCAAGGCCGGTACGTACACCGTGGTCACGGTGACCTCCGCCGAGGAGGCCCGGACCGCCCAGCGGGCCGGCGCCGACGCCGTCTGCGTCCAGGGCGTCGAGGCCGGCGGCCACCAGGGCACCCACCGGGACGACCCGCAGATCGACGGCACGGCCGCCGTGGGACTGCTCGCGCTGGTGGCGCAGGTACGGGAGGCCGTGGCGCTCCCGATCATCGCGGCGGGCGGGGTCATGCGGGGCGCGCAGATCGCCGCCCTGCTGGCCGCGGGCGCGGTGGCGGCGCAGCTCGGGACGGCCTTCCTGGCCTGCCCCGAGTCGGGGGCGGACCCCGTGCACAAGAGGGCGCTGACGGACCCGCTGTTCGTCCGGACCGAGCTGACCCGGGCCTTCTCCGGGCGGCCGGCCCGGGGCCTGGTGAACCGCTTCATGCGCGAGCACGGCCCCTACGCCCCGGCCGCCTACCCGCAGGTGCACCACCTCACCTCACCCCTGCGCAAGGCGGCCGCCGCGGCCGGGGACCCGCAGGGCATGGCCCTGTGGGCGGGCCAGGGGCACCGGCTGGCGCGGGCGCTGCCGGCGGCGCAGCTGATGGAGGTGCTGGCGGCGGAACTGGCCGAGGCGCAGAGGGTGTTGAAGGAAACGGAAATGAGGAGTGCGTCATGACGGCCCCGGTGTTCGTGGTGGAAGAGGTCCCCGCGGGGGCGGCGTACGTGCTGGACGGCCCGGAGGGCCGGCACGCGGTGTCGGTGAAGCGGCTGAACCCGGGCGAGGCGCTGGTGCTCACGGACGGCCGGGGCGGCTGGGCGGAGGCCGTCGTGACGGCGGCCGAGGGCAAGGACCGGCTGGTCGTGGCGGTGTCCGCGGCGGGCGAGGAGCCGGAGCCGGGGGTGCGGATCACGGTGGTCCAGGCCCTGCCCAAGGGGGACCGCGGGGAACTGGCGGTCGAGACGATGACCGAGACCGGGGTGGACGCGATCGTGCCCTGGCAGGCTTCGCGCTGCATCACCCAGTGGCGCGGCGAGCGCGGGGCGAAGTCCCTGGCCAAGTGGCGGGCCACGGCCCGGGAGGCGGGCAAGCAGTCCCGCCGGGTCCGCTTCCCCGAGGTGGCCGAGGCGATGTCCACCAAGCAGGTGGCGGCGCTGCTGGCGGAGGCCGACCTCGCGATGGTGCTGCACGAGGACCGCGACACCCCCTCGCAGGCGCTGGCCACGGCGGAACTGCCCGCCTCCGGGCAGGTCGTCCTGGTGGTCGGCCCGGAAGGGGGCGTCTCCCCGGAGGAGCTGGCCGTCTTCGCCGCCGCGGGTGCCCACCCGTACCGGCTGGGCCGTTCCGTGCTGCGGACCTCCACCGCCGGGACGGCGGCCACCGCGGTGCTGCTGGCCCGGACGGGGCGCTGGGCCTGACGGGAGTGGGCGGGGCGGGCGGGCGAGCCGGGCGGGCGGGCGAGCCGGGCGGGCGAGCCGGGCGGGCGGGCGAGCCGGGCGGGCGAGCCGGGCGGGCTGGGCGGCCCGGGCGGCAATACCCGCTCGCGGCGGGCGGCCGGCTGGATACGATGCCCGGAACGATCACCATCACGGGAGGCGCGGCTATGGCCGGGGAACCGCAGGCGGACTGCCTGTTCTGCAAGATCGTCGAGGGGGCCGTCCCCGCGACGGTGGTCCGCGAGTCGGAGACGACCATCGCCTTCCGGGACATCAACCCGCAGGCGCCCACGCACGTGCTCGTCATCCCCAAGGCGCACTACCCGGACGCGGCCTCGCTGGCCGCCGCCGAGCCGGGCATCGCCGCCGACATACTGCGTGAGGCCGCCCGGGTCGCCGCCGACGAGAAGATCGTCGAGCACGGCTACCGGATCGTCTTCAACACCGGCGCGGGCGCCGGGCAGACCGTCTTCCACGCCCACGCGCACGTCCTCGGTGGCCGCGGCCTCCAGTGGCCCCCGGGATAGCACGTGTCCACACGCGAGTTCGTGGTGCTGGGCACCGCCAGCCAGGTGCCCACCCGCCACCGCAACCACAACGGCTACCTCCTGCGCTGGGACGGCGAGGGCATCCTCTTCGACCCGGGCGAGGGCACCCAGCGCCAGATGCTGCGCGCCGGGGTGGCCGCGCACGACATCGACCGGATCTGCGTCACCCACTTCCACGGTGACCACAGCCTCGGCCTCGCCGGGGTGATCCAGCGGATCAACCTCGACCAGGTCCCGCACCCGGTCACCGCGCACTACCCGGCCTCCGGGCAGCAGTTCTTCGACCGCCTCCGGTACGCCACCGCCTACCGGGAGACCGTCCCGCTGCGCGAGGAACCGGTCTCCGCCGATGGGCCGCTGGCGCGCGGGGCCTCGTACGTCCTGGAGGCCCGGCTGCTCTCGCACCCGGTGGAGTCCTTCGGCTACCGGATCACCGAGCCCGACGGGCGTCGGATGGTGCCCGAGCTGCTCGCGCGGCACGGCATCACCGGGCCCGACGTGGGCCGCATCCAGCGCGAGGGCCGGCTCGGGGACGTGAGCCTGGAGCAGGTCAGCGAGGCCCGGCCGGGCCAGAGCTTCGCCTTCGTCATGGACACCCGGCTCTGCCCCGGCGTGGACGCGCTCGCGCAGGGCTGCGACATGCTGGTGATCGAGTCCACCTTCCTCGACGAGGACGAACGGCTCGCCACCGACCACGGCCACCTCACCGCCGGACAGGCGGCCCGGGTGGCACGGGACGCGGGCGTCCGGCACCTGGTGCTGACCCACTTCTCGCAGCGCTACACCGACCCCTCCGAGTTCGAGCGGCAGGCGCGCGCCGCGGGCTACGAGGGCGAGCTGACCATCGCCGCGGACCTGGTCCGGGTGCCGGTGCCCAAGCGGGCCTGACGGGCGGGGCCGGGGCCCGGACCCGGCGCCGCCCGCAGGGCCTTTACGGGGTGATCTGCGCCACACTGGGTTCTGGTCCTGGCCGGAGTGGGAAAACCTGGCAGCTTTCCACCGAAGAGACGGCCCTTCGAGATCGCCAGGGGAGTACACCGTGACCAGTCGGGACTTCGACAGCCGCCCCGCCCCCGCCGTGGACCCGCTCGGTCCGCTCCGGGACCCCGAGGAACCGGGCTGCGACGTCTTCCTGACCGGAACCGTCTTCCTCGACATCATCTTCACCGGCCTGGACTCGGCGCCCGTCCGCGGTACGGAGTCCTGGGCGCGCGGCATGGGCTCCAGCCCCGGCGGCGTCGCCAACATGGCCACCGCCCTCTCCCGGCTCGGCCTGCGCACCTCCCTGGCCGCCGCCTTCGGCGACGACCACTACGGCGAGTACTGCTGGGACGCCCTGGAGCAGGGCGAGGGCATCGACCTGTCCATGTCGCGGACCGTCCCCGGCTGGCACAGCCCCGTCACGGTCTCCATGGCCTACGAGGGCGAGCGCACGATGGTCTCGCACGGCCACGAGGCCCCTCCGCCGGCGGGCCCCGGGCCCTTCCCGCAGTGCCCGCCGCGCGCCCGCGCGGCCGTGGCCTCGCTGGCGCCCGGCCGGGGCGAGGAGTGGATCGCCGAGGCGGCCCGGCGCGGCTCGCGGATCTTCGCGGACGTCGGCTGGGACGAGAGCGGCCGCTGGGACCTGGCGGCCCTGGCCGACCTGGACCACTGCGAGGCGTTCCTGCCGAACGCCGGCGAGGCGATGCGCTACACCCGCACCGACTGTCCCCGGAAGGCGGCCCGGGCCCTGGCGGAGAAGGTGCCGATCGCGGTGGTGACCATGGGCGCGGAGGGCTCGTACGCCGTCGACGGGCACACCGGGGAGACCGCCCACGTCCCCGGGATCGCCGTGGAGGCCCTGGACCCCACCGGGGCGGGCGACGTGTACGTGGCGGGCTTCCTCACCGGCACCCTGGCGGGCTGGCCCCTCGCGGACCGGCTGGCCTTCGCGGGGCTCACGGCGGCCCTGTCGGTGCAGGAGTTCGGCGGCTCCCTCTCGGCCCCCGGCTGGCCCGAGGTGGCCCACTGGTGGGGGGCCGCCCCGCAGGCGCTGCGCGGCCGGTACGCCTTCCTGGACGAGCTGATCCCCCCGGCCGCCACCCCGGCCGCGCGGCGCAGGGCCGTACCGACGATCGGCTTCCGGCACTCCGCGTGACCGGCTCCCGCACGGCCCCCCGGGCGGGAAAACCTCTCGGGGAAGGCGCGGCGGCGACGTACGCTTGGTACTCCGGAGGTCGTCGATCGGCGCGGCCCCTCAGCAGGAGGTATGTGCAGGCCCCAGTGCCGGCCCATGACTCAGACATCGACAGCCCACATCCCCGCGCCGGGGCAGGCGCGAGCCCACTTCACCGTGCCGGCCAGCCACCCGATGGTGACGGTCCTCGGCTCGGGCGACGCCCTGTTGCGCGTGATCGAGAAGGCTTTCCCGAAGGCCGACATCCATGTTCGGGGCAACCAGGTCAGCGCGATCGGAGAGGCGGCGGAGGTCGCCCTCATCCAGCGACTGTTCGACGAGATGATGCTGGTGCTCCGCACCGGGCAACCGATGACGGAGGACGCAGTGGAACGCTCGATCGCCATGCTCAAGGCGAGCGGCAACGGAAACGGGCCGGAGGAGACCCCGGCCGAGGTGCTCACCCAGAACATCCTCTCCAGCCGCGGCCGGACCATCCGCCCCAAGACCCTCAACCAGAAGCGGTACGTCGACGCGATCGACAAGAACACGATCGTCTTCGGCATCGGCCCCGCCGGTACCGGAAAGACCTACCTGGCCATGGCCAAGGCGGTCCAGGCCCTCCAGTCCAAGCAGGTCAGCCGGATCATCCTGACCCGGCCCGCCGTCGAGGCGGGGGAGCGGCTGGGCTTCCTGCCCGGCACCCTCTTCGACAAGATCGACCCCTACCTGCGCCCGCTGTACGACGCGCTGCACGACATGCTCGACCCCGACTCGATCCCGCGGCTCATGGCGGCGGGCACCATCGAGGTCGCCCCGCTGGCGTACATGAGGGGTCGCACCCTGAACGACGCCTTCGTGGTGCTCGACGAGGCGCAGAACACCACCACCGAGCAGATGAAGATGTTCCTCACCCGGCTCGGCTTCGACTCGAAGATCGTGATCACGGGTGACATCACCCAGATCGACCTGCCGGGCGGCGCCCGCAGCGGTCTGCGCCAGGTCCAGGACATCCTGGACGGGGTGCCGGACATCCACTTCTCCCGGCTCACGTCCGAGGATGTCGTCCGGCACAAGCTGGTCGGCCGTATCGTCGACGCGTACGAGAAGTACGACGACGGCCAGCAGGCCGCGAACGGCCCCCAGCGGAAGTAGACCCCAGCGCACCATGTCGATCGACGTCAACAACGAGTCCGGAACCGAGGTCGACGAGCAGGCGATCCTCGACATCGCCCGTTACGCGCTCACCCGGATGCGGATCCACCCGCTCTCCGAACTGTCCGTCATCGTCATCGACGAGGACGCCATGGAGCAGCTCCACATCCAGTGGATGGACCTGCCCGGCCCGACCGACGTCATGTCCTTCCCGATGGACGAGCTCCGTCCGCCGTCGAAGGACGAGGAGGAGCCCCCGCAGGGGCTCCTCGGTGACATCGTGCTCTGCCCCGAGGTCGCCAAGAAGCAGGGCGAGGAAGCCCCGACGCAGCACTCCATGGACGAGGAGCTCCAGCTCCTGACCGTCCACGGGGTGCTGCACCTGCTCGGCTACGACCACGAGGAGCCGGACGAGAAGGCCGAGATGTTCGGGCTCCAGGCGGCCATCGTCGACGGCTGGCGCGGTGAACGCGGCCTGACCGGCCCGTCCCCGGCCCCGACGGTCTCGTGAACGCCGCCCAACTGATCACCGGAGCCGTGCTGCTGGTGGTGGTGGCCTGGTTCGCCGCCTGCGCGGAGTCCGGTATCGCCCGCATCTCGATCTTCCGCGCCGAGCAGGCCGTACGGGAGGGCCGGCGCGGCAGCGAGAAGCTCGCGCAGGTCGCCGGGGACCCCACCCGCTACCTGAACGTGGCCCTGCTGGTCCGCGTCACCTGCGAGATGGCGGCGGGGGTGCTCGTCACTTACGTCTGCCTCGACGAGTTCGGCGAGAACTGGACCGCGCTGCTCGTCGCCATCGCCGTGATGGTGCTGGTCTCCTTCGTCGCCGTGGGCGTCTCCCCGCGCACGATCGGCCGCCAGCACCCGCTGAACACCGCGACGGCGGCCGCGTACGTCCTCGTACCGCTGGCCCGGATCATGGGGCCGGTCCCGCAGCTGCTGATCCTCGTCGGCAACGCGCTCACGCCCGGCAAAGGCTTCCGGAAGGGGCCGTTCGCCTCCGAGGCGGAGCTGCGCGCGATGGTGGACCTCGCGGAGAAGGAATCGCTGATCGAGGACGACGAGCGGCGGATGGTGCACCAGGTCTTCGAGCTCGGGGACACCCTCGTGCGCGAGGTGATGGTGCCGCGCACCGACCTGGTCTGCATCGAGCGCTACAAGACGGTCCGTCAGGCGACCACGCTGGCGCTGCGGTCCGGCTTCTCGCGGATCCCGGTGACCGGGGAGAACGAGGACGACATCGTCGGGATCGTCTACCTCAAGGACCTGGTCCGCAAGACGCACATCAGCCGGGAGGCGGAGGCCGACCTCGTGTCCACGGCGATGCGGGCGGCGGTCTTCGTGCCGGACACCAAGAACGCGGGCGATCTGCTGCGCGAGATGCAGCAGGTCCGCAACCACGTGGCCGTGGTGATCGACGAGTACGGCGGCACGGCCGGCATCGTCACCATCGAGGACATCCTGGAGGAGATCGTCGGCGAGATCACCGACGAGTACGACCGGGAGCTGCCGCCCGTCGAGGACCTGGGCAAGGACAGCTACCGGGTCACCGCCCGCCTGGACATCACCGACCTCGGTGAGCTGTTCCGGGTCGAGGCGTTCGACGACGAGGACGTGGAGACGGTCGGCGGACTGCTGGCCAAGGCGCTCGGGCGGGTGCCCATCGCGGGCGCCTCGGCGCTGGTGGAGCTGCCGGACGGGCGGCCGCTGCGGCTGACGGCCGAGGCCCCGGCGGGGCGGCGGAACAAGATCGTGACCGTACTGGTGGAGCCGGTGGCCGTGGCGGAGACCGCGGGGGAGGAGGGGGAATGACCCCGGGCGAGCTGCGGGAATTCTGTCTGGGCTTCAACGCGGCGGTGGAGGAGTTCCCCTTCACCCCGGAGACCTCGGTGTTCAAGGTGCTGGGGAAGGTGTTCGCGCTGTCGGCGCTGGACGCGGAGCCGCTGCGGATCAACCTCAAGTGCGAGCCGGAGCAGGCGGTGCGGCTGCGGGAGGAGCACGCGGGGGTGGCGCCGGGCTACCACATGAACAAGCGGCACTGGAACACGGTGACGGCGGGCGGGCCGGACGCGGTGCCGGACGCGGTGCTGCGGGAGCTGGTGGAGGACAGCTACGACCTGGTGGTCGCGGGGCTCCCGAAGGCGGAGCGGCTGCGGCTCGACCGGGCGTGACGGGCTCCTTATGCTTCGGCCATGAGCGAGAGCAGCGGGATCGACCCTGAGGACAGCAAGATCATCACGTTGGCGCGCAGCGCGCGGGCGCGGAACGGGGTGCCGGAGGGGGCGGCCGTGCGGGACGAGACGGGCCGCACGTATGTCGCGGGGACGGTGGAGCTGGAATCGCTCTCGCTGAGCGCGTTGCGGACGGCGGTGGCGATGGCGGTGGCGAGTGGGGCGCGGTCGCTGGAGGCGGCGGCGGTCGTCACCTCGGCGGACGCGCCTGCCGAGGCGGACCGCGCGGCCGTCCGGGACCTGGGCGGCCCCACGACCCCGATCCTCCTGGCCACCCCGGACGGCACCCTCCACTCGACCACCCCGGCGGGGGCGTAGCCCTTTCACCCCACGCCGGCCACCTCCGGGCAATTCCAGCCTCGCCGGCGTTTGAGGCGCGGGTCCGGGCAGAGCCCGGTGCCCGGCGGAGCCGGATTCCTGGGGCTCCGCCCCAGACCCCGCGCCTCAAACGCCGGCGAGGCTGAAAGATGCCGGGCTGAAGGTGGCCCGGGCCCGGGCGGACGCGCGGCGGGTTTGCCCCCGCATGGGCGGTCCGTGGGGCTCGGGGTGGCCGTAGTCGGGGCGGCTGGTCGGTGGGGCGGGGTGGATCGGGGAGAATGGCCCGTATGAGCGATCGTTCCCCCGAGTCCACCGCCCCGCACCGTGCGGGCTTCGCCTGCTTCGTCGGCCGCCCCAACGCCGGGAAGTCGACCCTCACCAACGCACTCGTGGGCACGAAGGTCGCGATCACCTCCAACCGGCCGCAGACCACCCGCCACACCGTGCGCGGCATCGTGCACCGCCCCGACGCCCAGCTCGTCCTCGTCGACACGCCCGGCCTGCACAAGCCGCGCACCCTGCTCGGCGAGCGGCTGAACGACGTCGTGCGCACCACCTGGGCCGAGGTCGACGTCATCGGCTTCTGCCTGCCCGCCGACCAGAAGCTCGGCCCCGGCGACAAGTTCATCGCCAAGGAGCTCGCGGGGATCAAGAAGACCCCCAAGATCGCCATCGTGACCAAGACCGACCTGGTCGAGTCCAAGGCCCTGGCCGAGCAGCTGCTCGCCATCCACCAGCTCGGCGCCGAGCTGGGCATCGAGTGGGCCGAGATCGTCCCCGTCTCGGCGGTCGGCGACACCCAGGTCCAGCTGCTGGCCGACCTCATCGCACCGCTGCTGCCCGAGAGCCCCCCGCTCTACCCGGAGGGCGACCTCACCGACGAGCCCGAGATGGTCATGGTCGCGGAGCTGATCCGCGAGGCCGCGCTGGAGGGCGTACGGGACGAGCTCCCGCACTCCATCGCCGTCGTCGTCGAGGAGATGATCCCCCGGGAGAACCGGCCGGCGGACCGCCCGCTGCTGGACATCCACGCGAACGTCTACATCGAGCGGCCCAGCCAGAAGGGCATCATCATCGGCCCGAAGGGCTCCCGGCTCAAGGAGGTCGGGATGAAGTCGCGCAAGCACATCGAGGCGCTGCTCGGGACCCCGGTCTTCCTCGACCTGCACGTGAAGGTCGCGAAGGACTGGCAGCGGGATCCCAAGCAGCTGCGCAAGCTCGGTTTCTGAGCCCTCCCCCTCCGCCCGAGGGTCAGGCGGCCCGCCGCACCGTCAGGACGTTGTCCGGGCGGGTCGCCGGCCGGCCCTCGGGGTCGGTCATCGGCTGGACGATTTCCGCCGCGGTGAGCACCTGCCAGCCGCCCTCGGGCAGCTCCAGCTGCTCCAGCACCTCCTGCGGGGTCGGGAAGTGGATGTCCGCGAGGGCCTCCGGGTTCCAGGAGGGGCCGCCCGCGTGGCCGACCACCAGCAGCACCCCGCCGGGGGCCACCGCGGCGGCGGCCCGGCGCAGGATGCGGTCCCTCGGGAAATCGCCGTAGCTGTGCAGGAAGCACGCCGAGACGAGGTCGAACTCGCCCTCGGGGAACGACTGCGAGAAGTCGTGCCGCTGCCAGTCCACCAGCTCCTCCACGCCCGCCTCCGCGGCGTGCTCGGCCGCCCGGCCGAGGGCCACCTTCGAGATGTCGGTGGCGGTGACCCGCCAGCCCCGGCGGGCCAGCCAGACGGTGTCGCCGCCCTCCCCGCAGCCGAGGTCGAGGGCCCGGCCGGGGGTGAGGTCCTGGGCCTCGCGGACCAGCAGGTCGTTGGGCCTGCCGCTCCAGATGCGGGCCTGCTCGCTGTAGCGCTCGTCCCAGAACTGCTCGCCCCCGGGGGCGGGGCCGTCCGTGGCCGCGCCGGCGTGCGGCTCGTGCTGGTGCGCGTGGTCGTGGTCGTGCTGGGGCATCGGGGTCTCCTCCGGTCCGTGGCTCGGTGACCCGATGCTCCGCCCGGCCCGGCCTTCCCGGCAAACCTTGTTGCCGGTCCGGCAAACCCGCCGCTGCCGCTCCGCCGCTACTCCGCCGCGGCCGGCGGTTCCGCGATCAGGGCCGTCGCGATCCGGCGGAAGCCGGCCCGGGCGTAGACACGGGCCACGTCCTCGTCCCCGGCCGAGAGGAACACCGTACGGGCACCCCGCGCGCGGGCCTCGGCCACGAGAGCCGCGGTCACGCCCAGGGCCAGGCCCTGGCGGCGGGCCGAGGGGAGGGTGCCGATGCCGACCACCTCCGCGACCTCCCCGACCGGGTTGTACATGCCCGAGCAGAGCACCACACCGTCGCGCACGGCCGCGGCCATGCCCGAGGTGCCCGCGGCCAGCTTCGCCGCGACACTCGCCCGGTGGGACTCCAGCGAGGGGTCCGCCAGCGCGGCCGCCAGCTCCGCCGGTCCGGCCTCGCCCAGCGCGGTCCCCGGGTCCGCGAAGGCCAGGGCGGGCACGGTCACCGCGGCCGCCAGCAGCGGGTCGTCCGCGCCGATCAGCCGGACCTCGGGATGCGGGGGCAGCTCCCCGGAGCCCTCCAGCACCATCAGCGGATGGGCGTGGACGTGCAGGCCCGCGGCCTCCGCGGCGGCGCGGAGCGAGGGGCTGTTCTCGGCCACCCACTCGAAGGCTTCGGGCAGCCCCAGCTCCCGCTGGCGGGCCCGTACCCGCTCCACATCGGCGGCGGTGGCGGCGGGGCCGCCGAGCGCGGGCCGCGCGTAGTACGGCCAGCCCGCGCCCTCCTGGACGAACAGGGTCAGCGGACCGAAGTCCTCCGCGCGGGCCCCGCCCACCCGCGGCACCGTGTCGTAGTACTGCTCCAGCTCGGCCAGGGTCGTGTCGATCATGCGATTGGTCATCCGGTCATCCAAGCAAAAGCGCTCTGCTCAGGCACCTTCTTTCAGGACCCGTGAGATCAGGGCCCGTTGGGCCTCCGACAGCCCCGGCTCCTGGCAGGACACCGTCCGGCCGTCCACCGTGATCCGGTACGAGAAGCCGTCCCGTACGTGGTCCGCCGGATCGTCCGGCGGGCCGGGCCGCAGCGCGAGCCGGGCCAGGGCCTGCCACTCCGCCGCGTCCGGCCGGCCCGAGGTGTCCACCTCGGCCCGGCGCTCGATGCCCGCGAAGCCGCCTGTTCTGATCACCTGGATGCGCATGGGGACCGTCCTACCCCGCGAGCGGGACGCCCACCGCCGACCACGCCTTCTGGAGCGCCTGGTGCTCGGCGCCGCCCTCCCCGTAGCGGGCGACGGCCGCCGCCGTGGAGAGCCGGGCGAAGTCCGCGAAGTCGGCCTTGGGGGTGAGGTCGCCGCCGGTGAGGGTGTCGTACCAGATCTGCCCGGCCCGCTCCCACGCCTTGCCGCCCAGCTCGGTGGCGGCGATGTAGAAGGCGTGGTTCGGGATGCCGGAGTTGATGTGGACCCCGCCGTTGTCGCTGTGGGTGTCGACGTAGTCGTCCATGGTCGCGGGCTGCGGGTCCTTGCCCAGCTCGTCGTCGTCGTACGCGGTGCCCGGCGCCTTCATGGAGCGCAGCGCGACCCCGGTCACGTTCGGGCCGAGCAGCCCGGCGCCGATCAGCCAGTCGGCCTGGTCGGCGGTCTGCTCCAGGGAGTACTGCTTGATCAGGGAGCCGAAGACGTCCGACATGGACTCGTTGAGGGCGCCGGACTGGCCGCGGTAGCGCAGGTTCGCGGTGTACTGGGTGACGCCGTGGGTCAGCTCGTGGCCGATGACGTCGACGGAGACGGTGAAGTCGAGGAAGAGGTCCCCGTCCCCGTCGCCGAAGACCATCTGCTGTCCGTCCCAGAAGGCGTTGTTGTAGTCCTCGCCGTAGTGGACGGTGGCGTCCAGGGGGAGGCCGGAGTCGTCGATGGAGCGGCGTCCGAAGCCCTTGAGGAAGAGGTCGTAGGTGGCCCCGAGCCCGGCGTAGGCGCGGTTGACGGTGGCGTCCCCGCCCGCCGGGTCGCCCTCGCCGCGGACCCTGGTCCCGGGCAGCCGGGTGCGGTGCTGGGCGTCGTACACGGTCCGGTCCGGGCCCTCGGCGGGCGGGGCGGCGAGGGTGGGGACGATGCCGCGGACGGCGGTGACCCGGCGCCGGGTGCGCAGCATGGAGTCGCGTTCCAGGGTGCGCTGGGCGAGATCGGCGCGCCGGCTGTCGGCGGAGAGGGCGGCCTTGTCGAGCAGGTGCGGGGGCACGACGGTGCAGAAGACGGGGTGGCGGTGGGTGTGGGAGGCGTCCATGCCCGGCAATGTGGCAGCGGGTCACGGGTCTGTCACTACCTGCGACCATGATTCATTCGGTTGTCTGAAAGCGGCGGCGGCGCGTTGACGGATCCTCCTGACCCGCCGGTATCGAAGAGGTTCTAGCTCGCAAAAGGTGTAAATAGGACCACGGGGTCTTGCATACTGAAACGGGTCCTCGCGTGACGGCGCGGCTCGGCTAGGCTCGGTCCATCATGCGTTTCGGGCTGCTTCTCCTTAGCTGCCGCGGCGAGGGTCTGTAGTCGTAGGCCGGCCCCCTCCCCGCGGAGTTCGGTGTTGCGGAATTGCACGACCGCCGTCGGCCGTCCCAGAGAACCAGCGCGGACACGCGAGGAGCCCAGCGCCATGAGTCAGCAGCCTTTTGTCGGTCGCCCCACGCCCATCACCAACGCGACCCACACCCAGAAGTCCTCCGGGATGCCGGTCCACAAGTACGGCCGGTACGAGCAGGTGGACATCCCGGACCGCACCTGGCCCGACGCCCGCGTCACCCGGGCCCCCCGCTGGCTGTCCACCGACCTGCGCGACGGCAACCAGTCGCTGATCGACCCGATGACCCCCGCCCGCAAGCGCGAGATGTTCGACCTGCTGGTGCGCATGGGCTACAAGGAGATCGAGGTCGGCTTCCCCTCCTCCGGCGACACCGACTTCGCCTTCGTGCGCTCCATCATCGAAGAGGGCGCGATCCCGGACGACGTCACCATCTCCGTACTGACCCAGGCCCGCGAGGACCTGATCGAGCGGACCGTGGAGTCCCTGGTCGGCGCCAGGCGGGCCACCGTGCACCTGTACAACGCGACCGCCCCGACCTTCCGCCGGGTCGTCTTCCGCGGCTCCAAGGAGCAGATCAAGCAGATCGCCGTCGACGGCACCCGTCTGGTCATGGAGTACGCCGAGAAGCTGCTGGGCCCCGAGACCACCTTCGGCTACCAGTACAGCCCGGAGATCTTCACCGACACCGAGCTGGACTTCGCCCTGGAGGTCTGCGAGGCCGTCTGCGACGTCTGGCAGCCGGCCGAGGGCCGCGAGATCATCCTGAACCTGCCCGCGACCGTCGAGCGTTCCACGCCGTCCACCCACGCGGACCGCTTCGAGTGGATGGCCCGCAACCTGACCCGCCGCGAGCACATCTGCATCTCCGTCCACCCGCACAACGACCGCGGCACCGCCGTCGCCGCCGCCGAGCTGGCCCTGATGGCCGGCGCCGACCGCATCGAGGGCTGCCTGTTCGGGCAGGGCGAGCGCACCGGCAACGTGGACCTGATCACCCTGGGCATGAACCTGTTCTCGCAGGGCATCGACCCGCAGATCGACTTCTCGCAGATCGACGAGATCCGCCGCACCAGCGAGTACTGCAACCAGATGCCGGTCCACCCGCGCCACCCCTACGCGGGCGACCTGGTCTACACCGCCTTCTCCGGCTCCCACCAGGACGCCATCAAGAAGGGCTTCGACGCCATGGAGGCCGACGCGGCCGCCGCCGGCAAGACCGTGGACGACATCGAGTGGGCCGTGCCCTACCTGCCCATCGACCCCAAGGACGTCGGCCGCTCCTACGAGGCGGTCATCCGGGTCAACTCGCAGTCCGGCAAGGGCGGCGTCGCCTACGTCCTCAAGAACGACCACAAGCTGGACCTGCCGCGCCGCATGCAGATCGAGTTCTCGCGGATCATCCAGGCCAAGACCGACGCCGAGGGCGGCGAGGTCACGCCGAAGGCGATCTGGGAGATCTTCTCCGACGAGTACCTGCCCAACCCCGAGAACGCCGCCGCACAGTGGGGCCGGATCCAGCTGCGCTCGGGCTCCACGGCCACCGACAAGGACGGTACGGACACGCTGACCGTCGAGGCGGTCGTGGACGGCGTGGACACGGTCCTGAACGGCACCGGCAACGGCCCGATCTCCGCCTTCTTCGACGCGCTGGCCGGCATCGGCATCGACGCCCGCCTGCTGGACTACACCGAGCACACCATGAGCGAGGGCGCCTCCGCCGTGGCCGCCTCGTACATCGAGTGCGCGATCGACGGCCGGGTCCTGTGGGGCATCGGCATCGACGCCAACACCACGCGTGCCTCGCTGAAGGCCGTGATCTCCGCGGTGAACCGCGCCGGCCGCTGACCGCCCGGCGCGAGCGCGTTCCGGACCCTGTCCCTCCACCCGGAGGGGCGGGGTCCCGCCGTTCCGGGCGCGCCGGTTCCGCGTACACCCGAAAGGGGGATCACCCCGGTGTCCGCCACGGCCGCGCGGAGGCGTCCGTACCGCTGCGGGCCGGGGGTGCAGATCGGCCAACTCCCGGGCGGCGGCCAGGTTGTCCTGTCACACGACTGACGCATCCTCACCGATGTGGCTAACATCACGCCCACCCGGCGATGCTGCCGGACGACCACGGAGGTGCGACGTGCTGCCAGTTCGGGGTGGGGACGGCCGGAAGCTGACGGTCTGGGGCATCCGTACCACCTGGAGCACCGTGGGCGACGGGGAGTTCTTCTGCCCCGACTGCGGGGGCGACCGCAACTACCGCAGGCGCACCGGACGCCGCCGGTTCACCGTGCTCGGGGTGCCGCTGCTGCCGCGCGGCCAGGCCGGGCCCGTCGTGGAGTGCCACGGCTGCCGGGAGCGCTTCGGCACCGACGTCCTCGACCACCTCACCACCACCCGGTTCACGGCGATGCTGCGCGACGCCGTGCACACGGTGGCGCTGGCCGTGCTCACCGCGGGCGGGACGGCCTCGCGCAGCGCGCTGGAGGCCGCCGTGGGAGCCGTACGGGCGGCGGGCTTCCAGGACTGCACGGAGGAGCAGCTGGAGTCCCTGGTGGAGGCGCTGTCCACGGACGAGGGCCGGCTCGGGCTGTACGACATCCCCGAGTGCTGCGGGGCCGCCCTGTCGATCGAGCTGCACGAGGCCCTGAAGCCGCTGGCCCCGCACCTGGCAGGACCGGGCCGGGAGTCGGTCCTGCTCCAGGGGGCCCGGATCGCCCTCGCGGACGGGCCGTACATCCCGGCGGAGCGCGAGGTGCTGGCCACCGTCGGCGCGGCGCTGCGGATCGGCGCGGACGAGGTGGCGCGGCTGCTGTCGGCGGTGCGCGCGCCCTGAGGCGCCGCTCCTCCGGCCGGGGGCCCGTCGCCCCGCACGCGGTGCGGGACAATGGGCCCCATGAGTCTGTTCCGCGACGACGGCATCGTGCTGCGCACCCAGAAGCTGGGCGAGGCGGACCGCATCATCACGCTGCTGACCCGCGGGCACGGCCGGGTGCGGGCCGTCGCCCGCGGGGTGCGGCGTACCAAGTCCAAGTTCGGCGCCCGGCTGGAACCTTTCTCCCACGCCGACGTGCAGTTCTTCGCCCGCGGCAACGACCTGGTCGGCCGCAGCCTGCCGCTGTGCACGCAGACCGAGATCATCGCCCCGTACGGCAACGGCATCGTCACCGACTACGCCCGCTACACCGCCGGCACCGCCATGCTGGAGACCGCCGAGCGGTTCACCGAGAACGAGGGCGAGCCCTCCGTGCAGCAGTACCTGCTGCTCGTCGGGGGCCTGCGCACCCTCTCGCGCGGCGAGCACGAGCCGCACCTCATCCTCGACGCCTTCCTGCTGCGCTCCCTCGCCGTCAACGGCTACGCGCCCAGCTTCGAGGACTGCGCGAAATGCGGCATCCACGGGCCGAACCGGCACTTCTCCGTCGCCGCGGGCGGGGTGATATGCGGGGACTGCCGGGTGCCGGGCAGCGTCGTACCCTCGTCGGAGGCCATCGCCCTGCTCAGCGCGCTGCTGACGGGCGACTGGGGGTACGCCGACGCGTGCGCGCCGCGCCATGTGCGGGAGGGCAGCGGGCTGGTCTCCGCCTACTTGCACTGGCATCTGGAGCGCGGGCTACGCTCCTTGCGATACGTCGAGAAATAGGAGCTGGGCACATGGCACGACGCGGGATTCTGGGACGCTCTCGCCGGGAGTACAAGGTTCCCGAGCCGCACCCCTCCGGTGCGGTCCCGCCGAAGATCCCCGGCGAGCTGGTCCCGAACCACGTCGCCGTCGTCATGGACGGCAACGGCCGCTGGGCGAAGGATCGCGGTCTGCCGCGCACCGAGGGGCACAAGGTCGGCGAGGGCGTCGTCCTGGACGTGCTCAAGGGCTGCCTGGAGATGGGCGTCAAGAACCTCTCCCTGTACGCCTTCTCGACGGAGAACTGGAAGCGCTCGCCCGACGAGGTCCGCTTCCTCATGAACTTCAACCGGGACGTCATCCGCCGCCGCCGCGACGAGATGAACGAGCTGGGCATCCGCATCCGCTGGGTCGGCCGCATGCCGAAGATGTGGAAGTCGGTGGTCCAGGAGCTCCAGGTCGCGCAGGAGCAGACCGTCGACAACGACGCGATGACCTTGTACTTCTGCGTGAACTACGGCGGCCGCGCGGAGATCGCCGACGCGGCGCAGGCCATCGCCCGGGACGTGGCGGCGGGCCGGCTCGACCCCTCGAAGGTCAACGAGAAGACCTTCGCCAAGTACATCTACTACCCGGACATGCCGGACGTGGACCTCTTCCTGCGCCCGAGCGGGGAGCAGCGTACGTCGAACTACCTGATCTGGCAGAGCGCGTACGCCGAGATGGTCTTCCAGGACGTGCTGTGGCCGGACTTCGACCGGCGCGACCTGTGGCAGGCGTGCCTGGAGTACGCCCAGCGCGACCGCCGCTTCGGCGGGGCCGTCCCGAACCAGCCGGAGCCGGGCGCCTCGGCTTGAGGCCGCCGCGGCGCGGGCGGGGGTCCGGCAGGGCCTCCGGTCCGCGGCGCGGGCTGTGCGCGGGTCAGCCCGTGGCGGCGCAGTCCGCGCAGGTGCCGAAGATCTCCACGGTGTGCGCGACGTTCACGAAGCCGTGCTCGGCGGCGATCGACTCCGCCCACTTCTCCACGGCCGGGCCCTCCACCTCGACCGCCTTGCCGCACTTGCGGCAGACCAGGTGGTGGTGGTGGTCGCCGGTGGAGCAGCGGCGGTAGACGGACTCGCCGTCGCTGGTGCGCAGGACGTCGACCTCGCCGGCGTCCGCGAGCGACTGCAGGGTGCGGTAGACGGTGGTCAGGCCCACGGAGTCGCCACGGTGCTTGAGCATGTCGTGGAGCTCCTGGGCGCTGCGGAACTCGTCCACCTCGTCCAGCGCCGCCGCCACCGCGGCCCGCTGACGGGTGGATCGTCCTCGTACTGGCGCGGTATTCGTCTCGCCAGGCGCAGTCGCCACCGGTTCCTCCTCGTATCGGCCTGCCGCCATTGTGCCAGGCGGCCCGACCCTAGACCTTTACGTCGTCCCGCGTGCACACCTCTTCGGCCACGCGGGCCGCCGCGGCGCGGCGCCGGGCCAGGGGGGCGGAAAGGGCCGTCATCACCATGAAGACGCCGATGGCCAGGAGCACGATGGTCGCGCCGGAGGGGGCGTCGATGTAGTACGTGGTGACGGTGCCGGAGAGGGAGACCGCGAGGGCGATCGCCATGGCCAGGGACAGGGTGGCGGTGAACCCGCGGGTGACGCGCTGGGCGGCCGCGACCGGGATCACCATCATGGCGCTGACCAGCAGCAGGCCCACGATGCGCATCGCGACGGTGACGGTGATCGCGGCGGTGATCGCGATCAGCAGGTTCAGCGCGCGCACCGGCAGGCCGGTGACCCGGGCGAACTCCTCGTCCTGGCAGACGGCGAAAAGCTGCCGTCGCAGGCCGACGGTGACGGCGAGCACGAAGGCCGTGAGGATCGCGACGGCGGTCACGTCGGAGGGGGTGACCGTGGTGATCGAGCCGAACATGGCGCTGAGGAGATCGAGGTTCGAGCCGCCCCCGACGTTGATGATCATGACGCCGCCCGCGAGGCCCCCGTAGAAGAGCATGGCGAGCGCGACGTCGCCGCTGGTCTTCCCGCGGGAGCGGATGAACTCCATGCCGACCGCACCGAGGACGGCGACCAGGGTGGCCATCCACACCGGGCTGGTGTGCAGGACGAAGCCCAGCGCGACACCGGTCATGGCCACATGGCCGAGGCCGTCGCCCATGACGGCCTGGCGGCGCTGCACGAGGTACGTGCCGATCGCGGGCGCGGTGACGCCCACCAGCGCGGCGGCGATCAGCGCGCGCACCATCAGGGGGGATTCGAGGAGTTCCATCAGCTCAGCAGTCCCGTCCGCAGGGGCTCGGCGTCGTGCGCCGCGTGGGGGTGTACGTGGTCGTGGCCGGGCAGGGCGTGCTGGCCGACCGCCTCCGGCGGCGGGCCGTCGTGGACGACGCAGCCGTCGCGCAGGACGACGGCGCGGTCGATCAGGGGCTCCAGCGGGCCCAGTTCGTGCAGGACGAGCAGGACGGTGGTGCCGGCGGCGGTCTGCTCGCGGACGGCGTTCGCGAGGACCTCCTGGTTGGCGAGGTCGATGCCGGCCATCGGCTCGTCCATGATCAGGAGTTCGGGCTCCACCGAGAGCGCGCGGGCGATGAGCACGCGCTGGTGCTGGCCGCCGGAGAGGGCGTTGACCGAGGCGTCCGCGTACGCGTCCATGCCGACGAGCGCGAGAGCCCGATCGACGGCGGCCCGGTCGGCCTTGCGGGGGAAACCGAAGCGGGAGCGGGCCAGCCGGCCGGAGGAGACGACCTCGCGGACGGTGGCCGGGACCCCGCTGGCCGCGGTGGTGCGCTGCGGGACGTAGCCGATGCGCGACCAGTCGCGGAAGCGCTTGAACTCGGTGCCGAAGAGGGAGAGGGTGCCGTCGGTCAGCGGGACCTGGCCGACCACGGCGCGCACGGCCGTGGACTTGCCGGAGCCGTTGGCGCCGAGCAGCGCGACGACCTCGCCGCGGTGGACGGTCAGGTCGACCCCGCGCAGCACGGGGCGCGAGCCGAGCGAGGCGGTGGCCCCGCGCAGGGATATGACGGGCTGGTCCGCTGCCTGCGGCGGCGTGGACTGCATGGTTCGCGCCTCCGTTGCTGCTGTCATCTACTTGGCTCCCAGCGCCTTCTGGAGGTTCTTGAGGTTGGACCGCATGACCTCGAAGTAGTCGGCGCCCTGGGACTTGTCGGTGATTCCTTCGAGCGGGTCGAGGACATCGGTCTTCAGGCCGGTGTCCGAGGCGAGCGCCTTGGCCGTCTTGTCGCTGGCCAGGGTCTCGAAGAACACGGTGGAGACATTCTCCTGCTTGGCGAAGGTCTGGAGTTCGCGCATGCGGGCCGGGCTGGGCTCGGACTCGGGGTCGACGCCGGAGATGCTCTCCTGGTCCAGGCCGTAGCGCTCGGCGAGGTAGCCGAAGGCGGAGTGGGTGGTGATGAAGGTCTTGGAGGCCGTGTTCTTGAGGCCGTCCTTGAACTCGCCGTCGAGGGCGGTCAGCCGGCCGACGACGTCGTCGGTGTTCTTGCGGTAGTCCGCCGCGTGGCCGGGGTCGGCCTTTTCCAGGGCGGCGCCGACGCCGCGGGCGATCTCGGCGTACTTGGCGGGGTCGAGCCAGACGTGCGGGTCCTCGCCGGCCTCGCCGTGGGAGTGGCCCTCGTGGGAGCCGTCGGCGGCGCTCTCGTGGCTGTCGTGGCCCTCGTGCGCGGTGTGCTCGTCGCCGTCCTGGTGGGCGTGGCCCTCCTCGCCGTGGGCGGGCTCGGCGCCGTGGTCGTGGCCGGAGCCGCCGTGGTTCTCCAGCCGGGTGAGGGTGGCGGCGTCGACGGTGTTCTTCACGCCGGACTGGGCGACGGCCTTGTCGACGGCGGGCTGGAGCTTCTTGAGGTAGAGGACCACGTCGGCGGCGGAGAGCTGGACGGCCTGGCGCGGGGTGATCTCCAGGTCGTGCGGTTCGACGCCCGGCTTGGTGAGGGTGGTGACCTTCACGTGGTCCTTGCCGATCTGCTCGGCCAGGTACTGGAGGGGATAGAAGGACGCCGTCACGCCGAGCTTGCCGTCCTCGCCGCCGGCGGCGCTCGCTCTGGAGCAGCCGGTCAGGGCCGTGGCGCCGAGGGCGACGGCGCCGGCGAGGGCGGCGCTGGGTATGAGGCGTCGTACGTTCATGACATCCATTTTCATCAAAGATGGAAACGATTGTCAAAAACCCAGGTGGGAGGCCCGTGCGGGCAGGCGTGGAACGGGAACCGATTTGAAAGAGGGGGTGCGGGCGCCGGTAACCTGGTGACTTCGCCGTTCGTCCTCGTAATGAAGAGAGCACCGTGGCCGCCGACAAGATCGACACCATCGTCAGCCTGAGCAAGCGCCGTGGCTTCGTTTTCCCCTGCAGTGAGATCTACGGCGGCTCCAAGGCCGCCTGGGATTACGGTCCGCTGGGTGTCGAGCTCAAGGAGAACATCAAGCGCCAGTGGTGGAAGGCCATGGTCACCGGGCGTGAGGATGTCGTCGGTCTCGACTCCTCCGTGATCCTCGCCCCCGAGGTCTGGGTGGCCTCCGGCCACGTCGCCACGTTCTCGGACCCGCTGACCGAGTGCACCTCCTGCCACAAGCGCCACCGCGCCGACCACCTGGAAGAGGCGTACGAGGCCAAGCACGGCCGCGTGCCCGCCAATGGCCTGGCCGACATCAACTGCCCCAACTGCGGTGTGAAGGGCCAGTTCACCGAGCCCAAGCAGTTCTCCGGCATGCTGGAGACCCACCTCGGCCCGACCCAGGACACCGGCTCCAAGGCGTACCTGCGCCCCGAGACCGCGCAGGGCATCTTCACGCAGTTCGCCCAGGTCCAGGTCACCTCGCGCAAGAAGCCGCCCTTCGGCATCGCGCAGATGGGCAAGTCCTTCCGCAACGAGATCACGCCGGGCAACTTCATCTTCCGCACCCGCGAGTTCGAGCAGATGGAGATGGAGTTCTTCGTCAAGCCCGGCGAGGACGAGCAGTGGCAGGAGTACTGGATGCAGGAGCGGTGGAACTGGTACCGCGACCTCGGCATCCGCGAGGAGAACATCCGCTGGTACGAGCACCCGAAGGAGAAGCTGTCCCACTACTCGAAGCGCACCGCCGACATCGAGTACCGCTTCAACTTCGGCGGCAGTGAGTTCTCCGAGCTGGAGGGCGTCGCCAACCGCACGGACTACGACCTCAAGGCGCACTCCGCGGCCTCCGGCCAGGACCTCCGCTTCTTCGACCAGGAGGCGGGCGAGCACTACACGCCGTTCGTCATCGAGCCCGCGGCCGGTGTGAACCGCGCCATGCTCGCCTTCATGCTCGACGCGTACAACGAGGACGAGGCCCCCAACGCCAAGGGCGTCATGGAGAAGCGCACCGTGATGCGCCTCGACCCGCGCCTGGCCCCGGTCAAGGTCGCCGTCCTGCCGCTGTCCCGCAACGCGCAGCTGTCGCCGAAGGCCAAGGGCCTCGCCGCCGACCTGCGCAAGTTCTGGAACATCGAGTTCGACGACGCCGGCGCCATCGGCCGCCGCTACCGCCGCCAGGACGAGATCGGTACGCCGTTCTGCGTCACCGTCGACTTCGACACCCTGGACGACAACGCGGTGACCGTGCGCGAGCGCGACACCATGAAGCAGGAGCGCGTCTCCCTGGACCAGATCCAGAGCTACCTCGGCAGCCGCCTCCTCGGCTGCTGACCGCCTCCCGCAGCAGGCCGGTGGCCCGGCGCGCCCACCACCGCGATGGTGATGCCCGCCTTCTCGTCCGTGAAGGTCTCGCCCGGCCGGAACGGCGCGTCCGACAGCT